>CAIPTD010000151.1 GCA_903867885.1 uncultured Ferrovum sp.
AGTATTTATCCAACAAGATGGCACATTGATTTTGTGGCATCGGCAAGATGCTAGTGATGCTGAGCGGTTTACTGCACACTTGGAGCGCAACTGCCGCAATAACGCGTCACTACAACTGCCGCAGAAACTGAATAATGAAGCAATACGTGATCTTGAGCCTGGTGTTGCCGCTCGATTCACACAAGGCTTGTTTTTACCTAATGAGGGGCAACTTGATAATCGCCAGCTTTTAGATGCGCTTCTGATTGAGTTGAATAATCTGAAGGTTCATTGCCACTGGAATACCGAAGTTAATCCAGACGATCTGCGTAAGGATGATTCTTACCAAGCGGTGATCGACTGTCGTGGTACGGGCGCTAAGAATGCTTGGGTCGCGAATAGTAACAATACCTTACGGGGTGTACGCGGTGAAGTTGTGCGCTTATATGCTCCTGAAGTCAAACTCAAGCGCCCTACCCGTTTGATTCATCCACGCTATCCAATCTATATTGCCCCCAAAGAAAATGACATTTACGTGGTTGGTGCAACCGAAATCGAATCAGACGATCTGTCCGAGATGAGCGTGCGTTCGGCCATGGAATTACTGAGTGCCGTCTATACCGTTCACAGTGGTTTTGCAGAGGCTCGTATTCTGGAAATGGCAACACAGTGCCGTCCAACCCTGAAAAACAATCTTCCAGAAATTAGAATGCGCAAAGATCAAGGGCTTTCTGATTTGATCATGATCAATGGCTTATATCGCCATGGTTTTATGATTGCCCCAGCCATTCTAGATTGCGCTCTAGAGCTTCTAGCGTCTGGTGACAGCAATACCGCATTAGACTTAGGCCTGAACATTAGCAAGGAAGCCAGCAATCGAGAGGCTAGCTTATGCGCGTAATCGTGAACCAAGTGGAGTATGAAGTTCCTAATCAGAGCATGATCACTGATGTACTTGCTTTGGTTGATGCTAAGCCACCCTATGCTGTGGCCGTGAATCTGAATTTTGTTCCCAAGAACAAGCATGGAGAATTTCTTCTGAATGAGAATGACCAGGTTGAGGTAATCGCTCCTGTAACGGGTGGTTAAAGAGTCATGACAGTACCTTTACCGAATAATCTCAATAGTGCTGACGCTTTGGTTCTGTATGGTGAGAGCTTTGCTAGCCGTTTGTTGCTAGGTACCTCTCGCTACCCCTCTCCACAAGTTTTAGAGAATGCGGTGCAAGCTTCTAATCCAGCAATGATTACTGTGAGTTTGCGTCGCCAAGGCACATCAACTACTGAGGCGCATAGTGGCTTTTGGGATCTTCTTAAAAAGATGGCTGTGCCTGTCTTGCCAAATACAGCAGGCTGTCATAGCCCACAAGAAGTGATTACTACCGCACAGATGGCACGCGAGGTTTTTGAAACAGATTGGATTAAGCTGGAACTGATTGGTGATGACTACACCTTGCAGCCAGACACTCTGCGTTTGGTTCAAACCGCTGAGACTTTAATTAAAGATGGTTTCAAAGTATTGCCCTATTGCACTGAAGATTTAATTTTGTGCCAGCGCTTAGTCGATGTTGGTTGCCAGGCAGTCATGCCTTGGGCGGCACCAATAGGAACTGGTCGGGGACCCTTAAATCCCTATGCCATGAAGCTATTGCGTGACCGCCTGAAAGTGCCGCTACTAGTAGATGCGGGTCTTGGTCTCCCATCCCATGCTTGTACTGTGATGGAATGGGGATTTGACGGGGTTCTATTAAATACAGCAGTTGCGCTTGCAGAAGATCCGGTCGTAATGGCCAAAGCGTTTGGCATGGCAGTAGATGCAGGGCGGGCCGCTTATTTATCTGGGGCCATGAAGCCGCAAGAATCTGCTCAAGCAAGTACGCCATTAGTCGGAACTCCTTTTTGGCATCAGAGTTAATTCACTAGACTAAGAATATGAGCCTCATTCGGGACCTTGCTGATCAAATCATTGCAGCCCATTGCAATGAGGATTTGTGTATTCCGATGCCGCAATTTACCCCTAGCCATCCTCCACCCCGAATCGATAATGAAGCAGCAGCCGATCACTATGAACTGGCCGGCGCTCTTGCTGCAATCAATATGGGTTTTATTGAATCCGATGCCAAAGTATTGGGTAAGGCATGGTCTCGCATGGCACAAGGTGATGGTGGGTTTAATGCCCTGAAGTGGCCCAATAGACCAGAGCATTTTGATTTATTGCCATGGACTCGCAATATGAATCCCAATGCTTTTGCAGAATGCCCAAAGCGCTTAGGTTTATATGGTGTGATGCCTGATGCCGATTGGGTAAAGCGCATGGTAGATGCTGAACTTCCGACTGTCCAACTCCGCTTTAAATCTGAAGACA
>CAIPTD010000152.1 GCA_903867885.1 uncultured Ferrovum sp.
CTCGTAAGCGTTTTTTTTCCAGTGAGGAAAAAACGCGAGCGCGGAGCAATACCGGATTAAAAGGTTTGGGCAAATAATCTTCTGCACCAATTTGAATACATTCAACAGTCTTATCAAATTCTTCAGCTGAGGATACGACAATAACAGGAAGATATTTTAATTCAGGTTCTGATTTTATGACTCTGAGGGTATCCAGCCCGTCTAGCTCAGGCATTTCCATATCTAAAAGCATTAAATCAAAATTTTCTGATTTTGCTTTTTCAATTGCTTCGTATCCATCCGCTACTTCAGTGATGTTTGTGATGCCTACGTTATTGAGTTCACGAATCAATATTCTTCGCAGGGTGCGACTGTCATCAACTACCAACACCTTCAAATCCTTCACTAAATGCAGCATTTCCAAAGAAACAGTCTGCATGGAATCGGAAATGCTTGAACCGAAATGTGAAGTAGTCATAAAATTTAAACTTTTGTTCTATGGTAATAAGTCATTCGATCATGCTTCAACATGGTGTATTTATTTTCATATAAGATAAATTCAGATGACCCAAGCAGGAGATAAGAATCATCATCAGCAAATTGATCAAAAAGTTTATTGAAAACAATTATTTTTGTATCCGGCTTAAAGTAAATGAGAACATTACGTAACAAGATAAGATCAAATTTTGGCTGAATAGACCATTCCTCAACCAAATTTTGTCTTTGAAAAACAATATTTTTTTTAACATCCGAATTAATTTGCCAGGAACCATTTTCTAATTTTGTAAAATTTTTTTCAATTTGAATGGGTGATAAACCACGTGACATTTCAGTTACATTGTAAATACCATTCATAGCTTTCTTGAGCGCTAAATCGCAGATATCGGTTGCCAAAATGAAGACTTTCCATGAATCCAGCTCAGGAAAGGTATCTTTAATCAACATTGAGAGACTGTAGGGTTCTTGGCCCGTAGAAGCGGCTGCACACCAAATATTCAAACTTTTTTTAGTTTGGTTTTTTTGAATAATTTTGGGAAGAATATGGTTTTTAATGGTTTCGAAGGGATGAATGTCTCGAAAGAACATGGTTTCATTGATTGTCATTGCCTCAAAACATTCCCAATGCACCTCTCCTAATGGAATCAGAAACAAATGCTTGAGTAGCATTTCATAATGTGTAAACCCATGTCTTTTTGCAATGGGAGCCAGTCTTGAGGCTACCAAATAGTCTTTCGAGGCATCGAGACAGATACCTGTATGTTTGTCTATTAGGCGATAGAAAGACTCAGAATACTGTTTGATATCCTGAGAAATAATGTCACTCATCTGATCTGCGTCATTAACATTAATTCATCAGCAATTTTATCCAAAGGTAAAATTTTATTTTCAAGATGGGCGGCGGCAATTGCTCCTGGCATTCCCCAAACAACACTTGTTTCCTGATCTTGAATGATCACTGAGCCTCCGTACCCAACAATTTCTTGTACCCCTTTGAGCCCATCAGAGCCCATTCCCGTCAGAACGACCGAAAGAATATGTTTACCGTAAACCTGGGCCGCACTTCTAAACAACACATCCACTGAAGGGCGGCAGGAGTTTTCTGGCGGGCCTTCATTCAAATGCATCGTGACTTTCTCACCACTACGTTTGAGGTAAAGATGAAATCCTCCTGGAGCAATAAAAGCCTCTTCTGAAATGGCCTCTTTTCCTTCTTTAGCCTCTGAAATTTGAGTAGAACAAACATCCGACAACCTTTTTGCAAGCAACTCCGTAAATTTTGGAGGCATGTGCTGAACAATAAAAATAGGAACTTTTAAAGGGGTCTTGAGCGCTGAAAACAATGTCATGAGCGCTCCCGGTCCACCGGTAGAAACGCCTATCACGATGGCATCGACACGTTCAATATTGCGATGTAGGAGTGGGGGTAAGTCTTCTTTGAACTGTGTTATAGCACCCGATTGTTGAGACGTTTCAAAGGGCTTAGGCTTATCCTGATTTAAGTGTGTACTACTATCTATCCTGAGAGAGGAAAGGATTGTCGACTTATTTTTGAACGCACATAAACTTCTAATTTTTGGAATCAGTTCTGATTCCAGAACAGTGTATGCCGCGTCTAAATCGTGTACATCAGATGGTTTGCCAACGTAATCACTTGCCCCACTTGTAAGTGCATCGATCGTAACTTTCGCTCCCCGTTGGGTCAGGGTACCAAACATGATGACGGGTATGAGGGGTCGAATTTTCCTGATTTCTTTAAGGGCTTCAATGCCGTCCATTTTTGGCATTTCAACATCTAAAGTCACGATATCAGGGTCTGATTTGTTGATCGCTTCTAGTGCCAAGAATCCATTAGCAGCGGTGCCCACAACTTCTATGTCGTTATGCCGAAGTAATGCGTTCATGATTAGATGTCTCATGACTGCAGAATCATCAACGATGAGCACGCGAATTTTTTCATTTGGGTTCACAGAATATTTACAACCCCACTTTTGTCTAGAATGACTAATAGCTGCTCGGGCAACTTATGCACCCCCAAAACCAGTTCTCTTGCAGTCATTGGAAAATTGTTAGGGGGAGCTTCAAAAGTATCTTGCTCGAGAGGGATAATCGGACCCACATCATCCACTAGTAGCGCAAGCAGATGCCCCTCACACTGCAAAATAATACTGATACGTTCAGTTTTTCCGATTTTAGGAATTAAACCGAGCTGTTCGTACATATCTATTGCGGGAACGATTTGTCCTCTTAAGTTCATGATGCCGCGAATCGTTTTTGCACTCTTAGGAACAATCGTTAGATCTAGGTCATGATTGACCTCGAGAACGTCGTTCGCAAGAATTCCAAAATAAATTCCACCAATATAGAAAGTCGCAAAGTCGGTTGAAATCATTCTGGAGCACTCAATTGGGCTAGGACAGAATACTGCGTCTTGACATCAAACATCCTGTGCATCCCCAAGATCTCATCCATATTGATCACATTGATGATGCTGTTGCCCTCCGAAATGCATCCTAATAGTCCCTTCTGAGGTGAGTTTATCTCCTGAAGCGTTTGCGCAGTATTCATCACATCATGAACTTGCGAAACCACTAAACCGATAGGAATCGCGTTGATGTAGTGAACAATTACTGGAATGCTTTCATCCGCTTTCCATTTTTTTGACTTGGCTCCTGATACATAAGCATCTAGATAGACAAGTTCCATAATGTGGGGACCAAACTGGATGACGTTTCTACTACCATTTTTTTGGATTTGCTCAGGCCTTATGATTTGTAAGCGATGGACCAAATTGAGTGGAATGGCTAAATTATCCAAGCCTTCAAGCTCAAATAAGAGCATAGAAACTTCTTCTTCATTGACGCGGCTAATCGTTTCTTGATCGGTAAGTGGTTTGGACTGCATTTTTTCTACTAGTCCCGATTGCATCGCAATACCATCTATATCAAGTATCAAAGCAGCCCGCCCATCTCCTAAAATGGTGGCACCACCAAAATCATTCAGTTCTTCGAACATTGGACCTAATGGCTTCACCACAATTTCTTCGATATTCAACACTTCATCCACAACGAGACCGTATCGAACCCCAGAGGATTGAAGTATGACAATGTTAATGACCTCACTTGAATCTGGATGCGATTCTTGAAACTCTAGTTGCTGGTGAAGGTGTATCAAAGGAACAAGGCTATTGCGCAATCTGAATACTGAAGTCCCGTAAAAATCCTCCAGGCCCCTATCCCCCATAGTTAAGTCCAACCGAACCAGTTCCAAAATACTACTTTGTGGAATAGCAAATTTTTCTTGGTTAGACCGAACAAAAAGGGCTGACATGATGGCCAAGGTCAATGGTATTTTGATTCGGATTGTGGTCCCTTTTCCTCTATGCGATTCAATTGCTATCGAACCTCCAATTTTAGAAATGTTGGTTTTGACCACATCCATCCCAACCCCTCTTCCAGATAAATCACTGACAGTTTCTTTTGTAGAAAAACCTGGGGCAAAGAGTAAGTCCAATATCTTGGACTCTTCGAATGTCTGTGCTTGTTGAGCGGAGATAAGCTTTTTTTCAATTGCCTTAGTTCTAACAGAATCTATATCAATCCCAGCACCATCATCTGAAATGGATATCACTACTAAACCATTTTCATGATTCGCTTTTAGCAAAACATAACCTGTTTCAGATTTTCCCTGCCTTATTCGTTCAGCAGGCGATTCCAATCCATGATCGATACTATTGCGAATCATGTGGACTAAAGGATCATTGATCGCATCGAGCAAGCCACGATCCAGTTCTGTTTCTGTCCCTTCTTGGATGAGTTTGACCTTTTTATTGCACTTATGAGCAACATCTCTCACTAGCCTGGGAAACTTTGACCAAACTTGAGATATGGGCTGCATGCGTGTTTTTAGCATGCCTTCTTGAAGTTCGAGCGTGAGCAAATCAATTGATCGAATCGCACTGGAGAGTCGATGATTTCCAAGCTCTTCAGAGAAAGGGAGTAAACGATTTCGAGCCAAAACCATTTCACTGACCAGGCTCATCAATTTATCTAGTAATTCTAAATTGACCTTAACCGGAGGTACCACGTCATGATGTTGATTGACTGGTTCTTCGGCTTCAAAGGGTAGGGGGTGAATAGCTTCAATCTCATGCCATTCTTGGACGTTAACCTCAACTTGATCCTCGGTTTTGGAATAAATCCCGGTTAATTCTTGAGGGTGGGCTAACAGATTGCTTACATGTTTATCAAGCGTGCTTTTATCCGCCGAAATATTTGCTTTTGCCAGCAGACCCAATGATTCAATCAGTTGACCGTCTTCACCATCAGGTTCGGTATGTTTTTTCTCAATTCCCTCGATAATTGCTCTCAGGATATCGAGCGTTTGAAGAAGGGAGTTGGTCGTTTTTTCATCTAATACAATCACGCTATCTCTTAGTTTTCCCAAAAGTGCCTCAGCAGCATGACACACTTTTTCAAGACGCTTAAATCCAAAAAACCCACTGTTACCTTTGAGCGTGTGTACTGCTCTAAATATATTTCGAATGATCTTGTTATCTTCTGGAGACTCTTCCAGTTTTACGAAGTCAATATCTAATTGGTCAAGGATTTCCCTTGCTTCGATAATAAATTCAGGAAGGATGTCATCATCACTCATGGCTTCAGTAACCTGATTCACTCATCAAAGGATTAAATTTTAAAACGGGTTACGGTACTTCTTAGTTCCGTGGCAATTTTTGCTAATTCATCTGCCGCCATTCTCGTATCTGAAGCGCTTTGCATTGCATGCTGAGCCGTTTCAGAAACTTGAGTAATATTTGAAGCTATTTCAGAACTACTTGATGCTGCAGATGAAATGCTTCTACTCATTTCTCCTGTAGTCGCGGCTTGTTCCTCAATAGCACTTGCAATATGCGTAGAGACATCATTAATTTGATCCACAATATTAGAAATGTTGTCGATAGACTCAATCGCACTTTGACCATCTTTTTGTATAGAAGTGATGTTAAGGGTAATTTCCTGTGTTGCTTTGGCGGTTTGACGCGCTAGTTCTTTTACTTCGTTTGCTACTACTGAAAACCCTTTACCAAAATCACCTGCTCTTGCAGCCTCGATATTGGCATTCAAAGCCAGCAATTTAGTTTGCTCAGCAATATTCGATATGACTTTGAGCACGCCTCCGACCTGAACAATCGATGAGCCTAAACGCGCCATGGTTTCATTAGTCGTAGAGGCAATCCCAACAGCTTGATTAGCGACTTTAGATGCGCGAACCGTGTTCATTGAAATTTCGCGAATACTAGAACCCATCTCTTCCACACCCGCTGCAACCACCTGGTTGTTCGAGCTCACATGAAGCGCGGCACTGGAAACTTGTTTCGCCTGAAGGGCTGTTTGGTCTGCATCTATGCTCATTTGCATGCTGACAGTTGAAAACTCTTCGGCAGCACTGGATAGGGCATTGGCACTTTCCGCGATCGTAGTCACCAATTCTTTAGTTTGCTTTCGAGCAATTTCATATTCATGAGCCAGCCAAGCAAACTCATCGCGACCTGTCAGCTTTACTTTTGTAGCAAGATCTCCTTGAGCCAAGTGCGACAAACCAGAAACGATCACCTCAGCACGCTTCCCATAATGATGGCCGATGTAATTGGCCAGAATAAAAACGGGAATGAAGCCCATGCAAAGACCTATCCATATGTTGTATTCCCCAGATTCGTAATACATCTGAGATAGAACAATGCCTCCAGCCTCCAAAAGTACACTGATTACGGATAGAAGAATGATCGCTTTGCGTAGGTCTAGTCTTTCCATGAAATTCTTCTCCCAAAGATTAAACTATGAATCTAGATACTAAGTTTTTGAGTTCTGTAGCGATTCTTGCCAGTTCTGTTGCTGCCTCATGACTATGGTTTGCTCCCAGGGTTGTACTTTGCGCCGCTTCGGAAACACTGCTGATACTTGAGGCAATTTCAAGGGTGCTAGAAGCCACCATTGAAACACTTTTACTCATTTCCCCCGTTGTAGCGGCTTGCTCCTCGACTGCACTGGCGATTTGATTAGAAACATCTTTGATTTGATTCACAACTTTTGAAATTACATCAATCGAGTCAATCGCACCTTGCCCATCTGTCTGGATAGAACTGATATTGACACCAATTTCTTCTGTAGCTTTTGCAGTTTGTCGAGCGAGTTCTTTCACTTCATTCGCTACCACACAGAATCCCTTACCGAATTCTCCTGCACGTGCAGCTTCGATATTTGCATTCAACGCTAACAGTTTGGTTTGTTCAGCAATACTAGAAATCACAGTGAGGACTCCCCCAATCTGGACTAAAGACTCTCCTAGTTTAGCCATCGTTACATTGGTATGAGTTGCCATCTCCGCTGCTTGATGAGAGATGTTTGAAGCCCGAATGGTGTGAATAGATATCTCTCGAATACTCGATCCCATTTCCTCAACCCCCGCTGCAACTATTTGAGTATTGGTGCTGACTTCGGAGGCAGAATGAGACACTTCTTTTGATTTAACAGCGGTTAATGCCGCATTCGAACTCATTTGAGCACTCACTGCTGAAAACTCCTCAGCAGCGGATGCCAGTGTGGATGCGTTGTCAGAAATTTTAATAAACGCTTTTCTTGCGGTATCGATTAATCGATTGAAAGCGAGTGCAATTTGGCCAATTTCATCCAATCGAACAACTTGTATTCCCAAGGTAAAATCCATATTGCGTTCAATGGATATCATTGCAGATTGCATTTGGCTCAAGGGAATTAAGATGGATCGGGTCAGGATGAAAGCCATGGCACCAACAAGAATAAAAGCCAATCCAGACAGCAAGAGCACACGTTGCGTTGTATTTTTAACAGTGGTCAGTTCGTTGTTGTAGTCTTGTTTGATCAATTTTTGATTGAGTTCCACAAGCCTTTCAGAGGCTTCTAGGGTTAGGGCGGACTGTTTGGCATTGAGCTTCACTTGATCGCCATATTCCTGCAATAGTTTGCGTTGGGTCTCAGTGGCAAGATGTGGAACAGTTAACTTCTCCAAAAGCAGGTCTAATTGTTGATTGCCTTTTATCCACTCAGGAAATACTTGGCGAAGAATGATGAAATCTTTTTCTGCTAGGGGCATAGCTTCGATGGATTCATTTTGACCCCATAACTCTTTAATTTTATTAAATATGTCTTTTCGCTTGGCGGTGAGTTTCTGTATGGTTTCTGAATTGTCCTCTTTAGGATCTAAAAGCATCACATTACGATTCATGACTTTTATGCTGAGTTGCGCATTTGACAACGCCATGAATGTAATCATGCTGGGTAAGCGATGGTCACCTAAAGTTTTTAGCGATGTTGCTCCTTTCTCCATCCCATAGAACCCTAAGAGCCCTACAAATGTGATGGCCAATAAGGTCACGCCTGACAGCAAGATCAGTCGCATCTTGATAGAAATACTTTTCATACACGGTGTCCAGTGATTCTGTTAGAAAATTACATTAAACAGCTTGGTGCTATTGATTCGGTCAGTCCGCATTCACTAGGTTAGCTTAGTGATGTGAATTTGATTCAATTCTTCGCGCAGTGGTTTAAGACCTTGTAGGCTTGCCGAATACAGGCCTTGTTCTGTTAGGATGCCCGTAATAAGATGAGCTGGGGTAACATCAAATGCCGGGTTTCCACTCTGTACTCCTAGCGGTGTGACGCGGACCGATTCAAGACGTCCCTCCCGGGTCAGTCCCTGCACCCAGGTGACTTCGTCGGCATTACGCTCTTCAATAGGAATCTCTGTCAGCGCGACCTGAATGGCCCAATCGATAGTTGGGGTGGGTACCGCAGCATAAAAGGGAATTCCTGCCTCTTTGGCAGCCAGTGCTTTAAGATAAGTTCCGATTTTGTTGCAGACATCGCCTTGTGCAGACACGCGATCCGCCCCAACAATCACACAATCCACTAAACCGTGCTGCATGAGATGGCCGCCCGCATTATCGGAAATATAGGTATGTTGAATTCCTGCCCGATGGAGTTCCCAAGCGGTTAAGGCACCTTGGTTACGAGGCCGTGTTTCATCTACCCAGACCTCAAAGGGAAGGCCCGCTAACTGGGCTAAGTACATTGGGGCAAGCGCCGTACCCCAGCCTACGGTTGCCAATGCACCTGCATTGCAATGCGTGAGCAAACGTAAAGGGCGTTGTTTTTCTTTATACAGATCTTGAAGAATCTTCAATCCATGTTGGCCAATGGCATAGTTTTGGGCCTCATCCTCATCACAAATGGCTAAGGCTTCTTTTTGTGCGGCTTGATAACGATCTGATAACTGAAGCGGTGTTAAACAAGTTTGCATGCGTGCTAAAGCCCAAGCGAGATTGACTGCAGTAGGGCGGGTAGCATTCAGGCGTGCGCAGCTTTCCCTTAGCGATTGATCTGAGGCGTCTTCCCTGAGGGCGAATACCAACCCCCAAGCAGCCGCAGCCCCGATCAAGGGGGCACCACGGACGATCATCGAACGGATGGCGTGCACTACTTCATCTTGGGTAGAAAGCTTAAGAACATGACTTTCGTGCGGAAGGCGGGTTTGATCTAGTACCTCAATGGACAAGCCATCAGGGCTCGGGATCAGGGGGCGGATGGGGCTGGCTGGTCGCATAGAGTATTTAATCAGATTGAATTTCAAAGAGCTTTCCGGGATTCATAATGCCGTTTGGGTCCCACGCTGCTTTTAACTGGCGCATTAATCCTATTTCAATAGGATCGCGGTAGCGGGCTAGTTCAGCCACTTTAAATTGGCCTACCCCATGCTCAGCGCTAAAACTTCCGCCCATTTGAGCAACCAAATCTAAAATGATGCGAGAAATCTTTTCTCCGTCCCGCTGCTCTAGCTCCATCGTGCTACTGGCTGCCAGGGCAGGGAAGATGTTGTAGTGCAGATTGCCATCACCCAAATGGCCGAAGCATACGATACCTATTCCTGGTTGGGCCGCATTCAGTAATCGTTCAGTCTGATCGATAAAAACAGGGATCGCACTCATAGGAAGGGAAATATCGTGCTTAAGACTGGGACCCTCAAGACGTTGGGCTTCAGAAAGATGTTCTCTTAGATCCCAGAGTGCATGAGCTTGAGATGAATTCTGAGCAACTAAAGCATCTTGAATCAGATTTTGCTCGGTGAGCAGTTCGCCCAAGAGCTCAGCGCAATGGGTGTGGTCCAGGTTATCGATTTGAACCAATACCTGCCAAGGATGCACATTAGGCAAAGGGTCGCGTGCTGAAGGGATATGCTTTAAAGCCAAGGCTAAGGGTTTGCGGCCGATCAGTTCATAACTGGAAATCTGTTCGCCTACTTTGGCGCGGAGGGCATGAAAAAGAAGCAATGCATCTTGAGGTGAGTTCAATGCAACCCAGGCAACTGTTTGTTGGAAGGGTTTTGGAAACAACTTGAGGGTCGCAGCGGTAATAATTCCCAGCGTGCCTTCAGCGCCTATAAATAGTTGCTTTAGATCGTAACCCGTATTGTCTTTTCTTAAGCCGCGTAGACCATTCCACAATTGACCATCAGGCAGAACCACCTCTAAACCTAAGGTCAGCGCGCGCATTGACCCATAGCGTAGCACCTGAACGCCGCCAGCATTGGTGGAGAGATTTCCCCCAATTTGGCAACTGCCTTCTGCGGCAAGGCTGAGTGGAAAAAGACGATGATGAAGTTCTGAGAGTTCTTGGATTTCTTGAAGGGTGCATCCGGATTCAATGGTTACTGTGTCATTGTCACAATCAATCTCGCGAATGGCTTTTAGTTTGAGCAAGCTCAAAATCAATTGGGGCCGCTGACTTGAAGGGCATGGCACCGATCCACCACATAGTCCTGTATTGCCGCCTTGGGGAACGATAGCCACTTGGTGTGATTGGCACCATCGCACTATGGCTTGCACTTCATCTACGGATCGGGGAATGGCAACCGCCAAGGCTTTTGCTGCGGTACGTCCTCGCCAATCACGCTCAAAGGGAATGCAATCCTGTTGTTCAGTTTTGATGCACTGTGATCCAAACAGATCAAGCAGTTGTTGGGCGAGTTGAATGGCTTCGCTCAAACCGAAGGTGCTGCTTTTAAATGTTCCGCGACCGCTCGAATGAGACGTCCGGCGATGCTGATGGCCGGGGGAATAGCGGGGAGATCCTCTACTGAAAACCACCGTACATCTTCAATTTCTTCTGGTTGGGGAATAGGTGAACCAGAAACATATTCAGCAGTAAACGCAACCATTAAAGAGTGCGGGAAGGGCCAAGATTGGCTATCAAAGTAGCGGAAGGTATCGGCGTGAATACCTGTTTCTTCTAAAATTTCGCGTCTGAGCGCTTGTTCGCAAGATTCGCCAATTTCAATAAATCCAGCCACTGCACTATATAAACCAGGAGCAAAGTGGGGAGAACGGGCAAGCAGTAGTTCTTGATTTCTGACCACCAAGCCCATCACTACAGGCGAAATGCGTGGGTAAGAAACCAGAGAACATTTCGGGCATTCACGGGCACGCTCCGAGTTGCGCAATTGTGTTGGGGTTCCACAGCGTCCACAAAACTGATGGGTGCGCTCCCATTCTATAATTTGATAACTTCGTCCCGCCAGATTGATCATCCCTGCTTCAAGAATCGGAAATAGTGCACGCAGACCGCTCCATTCGTAGCCTTGTGGTGCCGGGTTATCCGGGTTCACGTCATGGGTATGACATAAGCGCCCGTCAAATTCACCTACAATGCTAGAGCGGATAATCGTCAAACCTTCTGGAATATGATCTAAGGGTAGGGAAGAAGCTTGGCTAGCAAACAATAGGCGATTGGCTTGCCAGATAAAATGCAATGCCTCTGAGGGACTCAGAGACATTTTCCGATCTGGAGAAACAGGAATTAAACGCCCCTCAGCAACCCAATCAGGTGCTGAGCCTTGGTGAGAGAGGCCAAAAGGAAGAGGCATTAGAACAAATGAGCTGGTAAAACCAACTTTATTAAGGGAACAAGAATGAAAGGAAGACTCATAATGTTTAGATTCTATCGTCATAAACACTAAATATCATTAAAGATAAGTCGTTAGACTCAAGTATGATCTCGTTTTGGCTGAATTTTGGCTTTGCCGCATTTTTAATTCAACAGTTTTCCCCCCCCTTAAGACCTTGGAGACTTTAGCTAGATGGAACGATTAGACCTGCGCAAAGCCATGATTTTATTGGCAATATTAGGATTATTTTTTGAAGCTGGAGCGGTTGCGATTGCTCAAAGCTACTTTCCTTTTGGTTCGTTGAATACTTGGTTTGGTTTTGGCATTGGTTTTATACCTCTTATTTTGTTCGCATTGTTTAGCGGCCAACATTTCGGCAAGCGAGCAGAAGCGATCGTAAGCGGTCTGCACAGCCTTGCAAAAGGTGATCTTACAAACCGTATCAAATTAACTGGCAAAGATGAGTTTGCTTGGTTGGCCTATGAATATGATGTGGCTCGCAAGAAAACCAAAGGTTTGGTCACCACCATTGCCGAGAGTTCAAGCCAGGTTTATCAGGTGGCTGCAGAACTGATCTCCACAAGTGCCAGCGTTTCAAATGGAGCCAAAAAACAACATGAATCTTCTGCTGAAATCTCAAGAAGTGTAGAGGAGAGCGTACAGGCAGTGGGTTTAGTTGCTCGCCATGCAAGCGATGCCCATGAGATTGCTGCAGAAGCCGGTGAGTATGCTAAAGCCGGGCGTCTGAGTATCAATGAAATGTTAGAAGAGATTGGTGAAACAGCCGCCTCGGTGCGCCTCTCCTCAGAAGCGATTCAAGAGTTAGGTCGCCAATCCGAAACCATTAGTTCAATTGTTAAGGTGATTGGCGAAATTGCTGATCAGACCAATCTTCTGGCCTTGAATGCAGCGATTGAAGCGGCGCGCGCGGGTGAACAGGGTAGGGGTTTTGCGGTGGTAGCAGATGAAGTAAGAAAACTAGCTGAAAGAACCGGGCAAGCGACCAAAGACATTACTCAGAAAATTGATGCAGTTCGATCGGGAACGCGTCAGGCAGTGGATGGGATGGAGCAATGCGTTGTTAAAGTGGAGCATGGTGTTCAACTTGCCAATGATGCAGGCAACAATGTGAATAGTCTGGACAATAGTGCTCAGCAAAGCTTAAGCCAAATCGCAGATATCGCCTCTGCAATGGAAGAACAACGTGCTGCAGCTGAAACGATTGCAGTGAGTGTGGAGGAAATAGCCAAGATGGCCTCATCTAATCTTGAGGCTTTGCAATACGCTCAAGAAAACATGGCCAAGCTACAAGCCCTATCTGCCAATCTGAATGATCAAGTTCAAGCGTTCAAGATGAATTGATTTGTTTTAGATGTTGTGTAAAAAACCCAGATCACGAGTCTGGGTTTTTTTTGGATTGCTTGGGACCTCTTTGATTGGGATGCGCGGTCTAGTCAGGAATGTTTTCCCAGTCCTTGAGCCACACCGTGGCATCACTATCGCTGGGTGCGCGCCAATCCCCTCTTGGGGAAAGCGACCCCCCTGAACCGACCTTAGGGGCATTAGCGATGCAGCTTCGTTTGAATTGACTACCCGCAAAAAAACGTTTTAGGAAAGTGTGAAGTGTTGTCTTGATTTCTTTTTTTGTATACACGGCATCTGGCCCATGGCACCAGGATTGCTGTGCGAGCCAAGCCAACTTTGTTGGTGTGTAACCAAAGCGCAGTAAACCATACAAGAAGAAGTCATGCAGAGCATAGGGCCCGATAGCAGATTCGGTGGATTGCGATGGGCCGTCAACGCTATTGCCTGGAACCAACTCTGGACTGATATCTGTAGTCAGCACATCCTGTAATGCCCGAGTAAATTCGGTATTCCATTGCCCATTTTCTGAAGACCAACGAATGAGATGTTGTACCAAGGTCTTGGGTACGCTGGCATTCACATGATAGTGAGCCATATGATCGCCCACCCCGTAAGTAGACCACCCTAAGGCTACTTCGCTCAGATCGCTGGTGCCCACAACCAGTGCACTATGTTGGTTTGCTAAGCGGAACAATAAGCTGGTACGCTCCCCCGCCTGAACATTTTCGAACGTAATATCGTATTGTTGTTTTCCTTCTGCGTAAGGGTGGCCAATGTCTTTGAAAACTTGCATGCAGCCTGGGCGAATGTCAATTTCTGCGGTCTGACAGCCTAAGGATTGCATCAGTCTCATGGCTTGATCTTTGGTGCGGGCGCTAGTGGCAAATCCAGGGAGAGTCCAAGCGAGGAGATGGGTTCTGGGTAAATTAAGTAGATCTAAGGCCAGTGCGGCCACAATTAATCCTAGGGTGGAGTCGAGTCCCCCAGAAACACCTATCACCAGATTGTTTAATCCCGAAGCGCTGAGCCGCTTAGCAAGACCTTGAACTTGAATCTGTATGACTTCATGGCATCGTGCGTCTCGTTCAACTGAAAGGCTGGGCACATAAGGGAAACGTGGACGAATAGAGATTAAATCCAGGGGTTTGGTTTTTTGCGTGAGCTTTAGGGGCGTGAGAATGATACGACCTTGATTGACCTTACTCAGTATTGTTGCATTCGCTGCAAACGTATTCAGGCGCATGCGCTCTTGGCTGAGACGCTGAATATCAATATCTGCGAGAAGAAGTTGGCTCTGCGTTTGAAAACGTTCAGATTCAGAGAGGACATGTCCATTTTCACAGATCATCCCATGGCCATCCCATGCCAGATCAGTTGTAGACTCACCAAACCCTGCACCACTAAATAAGTAGGCCGCAACGCATCGAGCAGACTGCTGATTGACCAGATCTCGTCGATACTCCGCTTTACCTACACTGGCAGGAGAAGCCGATAAATTGATGAGTACCTGAGCGCCCCTGAGTGCAGCTAAAGAGGAGGGGGGCACAGGTACCCATAGATCCTCACAAATTTCTACCCCCAGCGTGAATTTCACATCTTCTTTCTTTGTCCCTCCTCTCATTTCAAATAAGAGGTCTGTACCAAATGGAACGCTGCCCCAAGGATCTAAATGTATTTCCTGGGTATTCGAGTCAGCAGCAGAGGTAAATTGACGCGCTTCATAAAACTCACGGTAATTGGGTAAATAGGTTTTTGGAACAATGCCTAATACCTGACCTTGAAAGAGCACCACCCCAACATTGAATAAATGGTCACCGCAGCGCAGGGGCATGCCTACAACGATTACGATGGCATCTGCGGTGGTTTGTATTGCAAGAATTTGTAATGCATCAAGCGCCGAATTGAGTAAGGCCTCTTGATGGAAAAGGTCTTCGCAACTGTATCCTGTTAAACCCAGCTCAGGAAAAGCAATGACACACGCACCCTGCTCATGCGCTTGCTTAACTAAACGTACCGTCTCGCTGGCATTCGCAGCCGGGTCAGCTAAGGTGACGCGAGGAACGGCTACAGCCGTTCGGATGAAGCCGTGCGCATATAAATTTTGGAAAGAAATGGCAGGGGACATGGTCTCGTGGCCTATAGATTCATTTGAGTCTGCAACAGAGTCACCTTACTGGCAATAAAAGATTTTCTGATTTAATGAAGTTGGTGCGCAACCCGCATGAGTTGCAATCGAGTGCGAACTTGAAAGATCCTTAGAATTGCAGATATATGTGTCTTGATCGTTGAAGGAGAAAGCTTCATTTTTTTTGCAATTTCTTTTGACGTCTCACCTTCTTTTAATAAAGAAAGCACCTTGAGTTGGCGAGGAGAGAGACGCGATTGAGGTTTGAGTGCATTTGACTCCTGCGCTGTAAAGACTTGTGTTGGTGTGGTGATCAGTTCTGAGGTTGATTTAAAAATCTGCCTAAGTGAACCCGTAAGCGTTTCGGTAGAAGCGTGGGGTGCGATAATCAAGTGATCTCGTTGTGATGAACGCAAAGATTTTTCGAGTAGCGGTAAGGGCTGAGTGCTGATCACCAGACCTTCATTGGATCGGCGTGTTTGATCGAGAGCATCAAGTGCAGATTGTTCAGTAAGCCCTTGAAAACGATGTGTTGGAAAGAGGGAATTCAATAGACAGCAGAGTGCATCACGCTGATAGCCTTGCGGAGAAATGACAAAAACTTGCATGATTTTATAGGCGCCTTTAAAAGAGGAGGGTTGTCATGATCTCTTTTAATGCTTCATGAAAAAAAGAGAGTTTGAGCCCGGTAGTGAGCTGGGCATAAGCTCTCTTTACATTTGCAAACTTAGTTTTTGAGCCCGCTCCAACCGCCACCCAAAGCTTTAACGAGTTGAACATGCGCGGCAGCTTTGCGTGATTCAACATTAAATATATTCGATTCGGCGCTCAGTAAGGCCGTTTGGGCGGTGATGACATTTAAGTAGGAAACCGTTCCGGATAGATATTGCCGGTTTATGATTTCCAAGGTTTCACGTGCGGCACGATCAGCTAAATTCTGTCGGATAATTTCTTCATCTAACCAAACTAGCGCAGAGAGATTATCTTCCACCGCTTGAAAGCTTTCTAAAACTACTTCCCTGTAGTTGGCTACGGATTGATCCAAGACGGCTAACTGTTGATCACGTGTTGCAGTTCGGTTTCCCCCATCCAATAAGTATTGCGTGATTTGTGGTCCAATAGACCAAAGCGATTTAGGTAAAGCGAGCCAAGAGCGCACTTGCTTACTCTCAAATCCGGCTGAAGCTGAGAGGGTGACAACTGGAAAGAAGGCGGCCTCATCAGCATTGAGTTTTTGTGTTGCTGCAAATACTTGGCGTTGGGCATTGGCAATATCCGGGCGTCTTTCTAGTAGTTCAGAGGGAATACCCAGCGGCACAGAAGGCCATTGAACCGGTTTGTAGGCTTGTTTTTCTATTCTGAAATCACTTGCTGATTCTCCCACAAGCACGGCAATAGCATGCTCGAGTGATGCGCGATTTAAGCGTGCGTCTGCCAAATTGGCTCTCGCTGTTTCAAGCTGCGTTGTCGCTTGAGTGACATCAGATCGAGCCGCCACTCCTGATTTAAATCTTTGTTGAGTAAGCTCCACGCTTTTTGTATAGGCCTGCTCCGTTTCTTCCAGTAAACGAATGTTAGCGTCAGTGAAGCGAAGTTGAAGATAGTCGATCGCTGCTTGTGATTGAAGGCTGAGCAGCACTGCGCCTCGATTGGCTGCACTGGCTTGACGTGTGGCCTCAGCAGAGGCCACAGAGGCATGAATAGCGCCCCATAAATCGGGCTCCCAACTCACTTGGCCCGTGAGTTGATATAAATTGCTTGCTGGAGGATGAGCCAATCCTCCGGTAGTTAAAATCGGTTGCTGAGACCTATTTGCAGTTAAATTTAAGTTAGCAGTGGGGCTGAGTGCGGCTCCTGCAATACCTACGGCAGCAAGCGCTTGGCGATATTGCGCATCGGCTTGCGCTAAGGTTTGATTGGCGTTTTCAACTCTTTTTTCTAGATCATTCAGCACAGGATCTTGATAGCTTTCCCACCATGAACCTGCTATTCGGTTATCAGAAGGTGCGGCCAATTTAAAACCTTCTGGCACTCTCCATCCCGACGCAGGTGCCTTGATAGAGGGCGTAGTGGGGGTCACCATCGACACCCAAGATGAACATGCTGTGAGGGTTAGAGCAAGCGTTGAGATAAAAAGAAAACGTTTCATCAAGCAGTCCTTCTGAGTCGATCTAGATACAGATATACAACAGGAGTTGTGAATAAAGTAAGGAGTTGGCTTACAAATAAGCCGCCAATGATCGCTACCCCAAGTGGCTGGCGTAATTCGGCGCCTTCGCCAAACCCAATCGCTAATGGGATCGCACCCAGCATGGCAGCGGCTGTGGTCATCATAATGGGCCTGAAACGCATGATAGCGGCTTCTGTGATGGCCTCTTGGGCCGTTGACTGGTGGTCTCGTTGCCAGACCAGAGCAAAGTCAATCATCATAATGGCGTTTTTCTTGACAATACCAATCAGCAAAATCACTCCGATTAAAGCAATCAGGCTGAATTCCATCTTCGCTAGTAGAAGCGCAATTAAGGCACCAATGCCTGCTGAGGGTAAGGTGGATAAAATTGTGAGAGGATGAATGAAGCTTTCGTACAGTATTCCGAGTACCAAATAAATCGCCAATATTGCCGTGACAACCAAGAGTGGTTGAGAAGAAAAGGAATCTTGAAATATTTTTGCTGTGCCTTGAAAGCCACCAATAATCGAGGAGGGCACGCCAATGTTCCGCATTACCTCATCGATTGCAGCAGTGGCATCACCCAGCACCACGCCCGGCGCCAAATTAAACGATAAGGTCGCTGAGGCAAACTGACCTTGATGGTTCACTGCCAGCGAACTGGAGCTTGTTGAGCGTGTTACAAAATTGCTGAGTGGAATAGAAGCCCCTGAAGGGGATACAACATAGGTGCGATCAAGACTTTTGGGGCTGGTTAATTGATCTTGTTTTGCTTCTAAAACCACTTGGTACTGATTAAGCGGGTTATAAATGACGGAGATTTGCCTTTGCCCGTAAAGATCATTCAGGGTTGCATCCAGTAACTGAGGATTGACGCCCAACCGACTGGCTAAATCGCGATCAATCAAAAGACTATTGCTGATGCCTTGATCCTGTTGGTCTATGCTCACATCAGCAACCTTGGCCTCTTGTTGAAGTGCGGCTAATATTTTAGGCGTCCATAGACGCAATTCTTCAAGGTTATCTGCTTGAAGGGTATATTGAAATTGCGCATTACCTTGCCTTCCCCCTACCCTAAGATCTTGTACCGATTGCAAGTAGAGGCTGGCGCCCGGGACTTGTGCGAGGGGCTTGCGGAGTCGTGCAATCACTTCATCTGCACTCACGTCCCTGTCCTTGCGTAGTTTTAATGCGACAAAAATGGTTCCGCCATTACGCTGTGCGCCGCCGGTAAAACCAATCACGTTATCTACTGTTGGATCCATTTTAATGATAGCCATGTAGCGAGTGAGTTTGTCACGCATGGCCTGAAAAGAAATACTCTGGTCTGCTTGTATTTGACCAATTAAACGCCCCGTATCCTGTTGAGGGAAAAAACCCTTGGGAATGAAGGAGTACAAATAAAAATTGAGCCCAATGACAAGGGCGAGTAGAAGCACAATCAGCCTACGATGATGCATGGACCCTTTAAGCCCTCTTGCATAGACTCTTAGTAGCCAGCCGTTTATGCCTTTTGATAGCCGAATTAAATCCGCACTTGTATGAGGCTGGCTTGAGCCCGTTGTTGTTTTGAGAAATTTCGCACAAATCATTGGGGTGGTAGTCAGCGAGACTAAGAGCGAAACCAAGATCGAGGCTGAAATGACCACCGCAAATTCATGAAAAAGCCGACCGACCAATCCCCCCATTGCGAGAATCGGTAAAAACACCACAATCAGAGATAAGCTAATTGAAACTACTGTAAATGCAACCTCTTTCGCTCCTTTTAGTGCTGCTTGGAGCGGAGGGACGCCTGATTCAAGATGGCGTTGGATGTTTTCTAGTACAACGATGGCATCATCTACAACAAACCCTGTTGCCACCGTTAAGGCCATGAGAGAAAGATTGTCGATGCTGTAGTCCAGCAGATACATCACGGCAAACGTACCGATCAAACTGGTTGGGACCACCACCATGGGGATTAAGGTGGCCCGGACACTTCGCAGGAACAAGAACACCACTAAAATCACTAGGGCCGTAGACAGCACTAAGGTTCTTTCTACTTCTCGCAAAGAAGCACGAATGCTAGGGGTACGGTCAATCACCACCTCTAATTGAGCCTCTGCCGGGATCTCCGCTTGTAATTCGGGTTGCAAGCGAATCACGCGTTCTACTGTTTCAATGACATTGGCACCAGGTTGACGGCTAATGAGCAAAACTACAGCGGGGGCGCCATTGGACAAGCCCAAATTGCGCTGGTCTTGAACAGAGTCAGAAATGTTTGCTACATCTTGCAAACGAATAGGCGCACCTTTATTCCATCCAATGATTAAGGGCATAAAATCTTTGGCTGTTTTGGACTGGTCATTCGCTTGAATCTGCCAACGGGTGGTATCGCTTTCCAAGACTCCCTTAGGACGATTGGGATTAGATTGCGTAACCGCCATACGGACCATTTCCATAGAAACGCCCTGCATGGCTAAAGCCTGGGGATTGACGTCAATGCGCACAGCGGGAAGAGAGCTTCCTGCAACCTGAACCTGCCCTACCCCCTCAATTTGCGATATTTTTTGAGAAAGGATGGTGGAGGCAACATCATAGAGTTGGCCCGGATCCATTGTTTTTGAAGTCAGGGTCAGGATTAGAACAGGGGCTTCAGCGGGATTAAACTTTCGATATGTTGGGTTACTAGGCATCCCGGTGGGAAGCAGCGTTCGTGCCGCATTGATGGCTGCTTGAACGTCTCGCGCAGCCCCATCGACATTGCGGGAAAGATCAAACTGCACATTTACACGGGTGTTGCTAAGGGTGCTCTGAGAAGTGATCTCATTGACTGCAGCTATTCTTCCTATCGAACGTTCCAGGGGAGTCGCTACATTGGCCGCCATATTTTCGGGGCTAGCCCCGGGCAAGTTGGCCTGCACGGAGATGACTGGAAAGTCAATTTTTGGGAGGGAAGATACGGGCAATATACAAAAAGACACGATCCCTAAGAGCAGAATCCCGAGCGTGAGGAGGGTGGTCGCAACCGGACGCAGAATAAACGTGCTGGTGAAATTCATTACTAGAGCGCTGAGATCTCTGGTGAAGCGTGGTTTTCCCCCAGAGGGGCGGTGAGTCGCTCAAAAAGCAAGTAAATAACGGGGGTGGTGAAGAGCGTTAAAAGTTGACTCATCAATAAGCCCCCCACCATGGTGATCCCCAATGGTTGGCGTAATTCTGCTCCTACCCCAGAGCTCATCATCAAGGGAATGGCTGAGAGTAATGCGGCCATCGTTGTCATTAAAATGGGCCGAAAACGTAATAAACAAGCTTGGCGAATTGCAGTGTGGGCATCCAGGCCTTGATTACGTTGAGCATCGAGTGCGAAATCGATCATCATGATCGCGTTCTTTTTTACAATCCCAATAAGCAAAATTATGCCGATAATGCCCAATATACCCAGATCATTGCCACTAAGGTTTAAAGCAATCAGTGCGCCCACCGCAGCAGAAGGAAGCGTGGACAGAATGGTTATGGGATGAATAAAACTTTCATACAAAACACCCAAGACAATATACATCGTGACCACGGCGGCCAAAATTAACAGTAAGGTATTGAGTAAGGAAGCTTGGTAAGCCAAAGCAGCCCCCTGAAAACTGGTTTGAATGGAAAGGGGTAAACCCATTTCACTACGAACTGCATCGATCGCCTCTACCGCCTTACCCAATGAGACTTTTGGGGCTAGGTTGAAGGACAGCGTAGTGGCTGGAAACTGCCCTAAATGATTGATTGAAAGCGGCCCGGTTCGTTCTATGATTTTTGCAATACTGTCCAAGCGCACCTGCGAGCCTGTTGCAGTAGGAATATAAATGGAAGATAAACTGGCTGGGCTTTTTTGAAACTCGGGTAAGACTTCTTGTATCACGCGATATTGATTGGTTTGAGTAAAAATTGTCGACACTAATCTTTGACCAAAAGCATCGTACAGGGCGTTATCTATTGCCGCTGCGGTAATACCCAATCGGCTTGCGTTATCCCGATTGATTTCCACGTAAAGTTGAGGGCCTTGGTTCTGCATATCACTGCCTACATCCTTGAGTTCCGGCAAATTGCGCAGTTTTTCTAACAATCTAGGAACCCATAAGGCCAATTCTTTTTCATCGGGGTCTTCCATAGTGAATTGAAATTGTGAGCGGGCCAGCCTATCTTCTACGCTCAGATCTTGAACAGGTTGAAGGTAGGTTTTGAGATCTGATAATGCATCGAGCTTTTCTTGCAATCTTCGAATTACGCCAGATGCAGATACGCCGTCACGTTCGGAAAGAGGCTTAAGTGCAATGGTCATCCGCCCTGTATTCAGGGTTGCGTTGATCCCATCTACACCCACTACCGATGCCACACGCTCAACTGCAGGGTCTTCTAAAATAAGCTGCGAAGCCTTTTGTTGAATCACTCCCATCGCATTAAAAGAGATATTTTGTGGTCCTTCGGTGATGGCTTGGATTAAGCCCGTATCTTGAACAGGGAAGAATCCTTTGGGGATCAACAAGTACAAGGCTACGGTAATGAAAAATGTGGCTGCCGCAATCCCTAGAGTTAGACTGCGATGGAGTAGAGCCAGATCCAGTAGACGAGCATATTGATCTATCGCCACTTTCATCCACCGCCCACCCAAGGCTTGGTTTGAATCCGTTTGCCTGCATTCGTGCGGTTTAAGTAACTGGGCGCACATCATGGGGGTGAGAGTGAGAGAAATAATGGCAGAGATCAAAATTGCGACCGCTAGGGTCACTGCAAACTCTTTGAATAGACGGCCCACCACATCTTCCATGAAGAGCAAGGGGATTAAAACCGCAATGAGTGAGAAGGTGAGCGAAATAATGGTGAAACCAATTTGGGTGCTGCCTTTGAGGGCCGCTTCTATAGGCTCAAGCCCTTCTTCTAAGTAACGACTGATGTTTTCAATCATCACAATGGCGTCATCGACTACAAAGCCAGTGGCAATGATCAAGGCCATCAGTGTTAGATTATTCAAGCTGTAGTTGGTGAGATACATCACCGCTAAAGTCCCCATCAGTGAGAGGGGAACGGTAATAGCGGGAATGGCGGTGGCCCTGAAATTGCCCAAAAAGAGGTAAATCACCATGACTACAAGAGCAACGGCAACCCCCAATTCAAATGCTACATCTTGAACTGAGGCCCGGATAGTGACGGTTCGATCGGACAAAACCTCTACGTGCACATCGCCCGGCAAGACACTTTGCAACTGGGGTAATAAAGCCTTGAGATTTTTGACGACTGCAATGACATTAGCCCCAGGTTGTCGCTGAATATTCACGATCACTGCTGAATGCTGTCCGTCCCAAGCGGCTAATCGGGTATTTTCTGGTCCTTCAATGATTGTCGCTACGTCAGACAACCTTACCGGTATGCCATTCTTAAAACTAATGATGATCTTTGCATATTCAGCAGCAGATTTGATCTGATCATTGGCATCGATAGTGGAAGCCCTTAAGGGACCATCAAAACTTCCCTTGGGACTGCTGGTATTGGCGGTACCTAATGCAGTTCGAATATCTTCTAAGCCAAGACCTAAAGCAGCGAGCGCGGTGGGATTGATTTGAATTCGCACTGCAGGGCGTTGGCCACCTGCAATACTGACCAATCCCACCCCCGAAACTTGGGATAGTTTTTGAGCAAGCCGCGTATCAATCAAGTCATATACTTTGGGTAAAGGGATGGAGTCTGAGCGCACCGATAGGCTCAAAATAGGTGCGTCTGCTGGATTGATTTTGCTGTAGATAGGAGGAAGAGGAAGATCGGTTGGAAGGAAGCTGGTAGCTGCATTGATCGCCGCTTGAACTTCCTGTTCAGCAACATCTATCCCAATTTGGAGTGAAAACTGTAAGGTAACGACCGAAGCGCCACCCGAGCTGGTAGAAAGCATTTGCTTTAAACCCGGCATCTGACCAAATTGCCGCTCTAAGGGAGCCGTGACAGAGGACGTCATGACTTCTGGGCTTGCCCCTGGGTATAGGGTTGTGACTTGAATCGTGGGGTAATCTACTTCGGGTAGAGCTGAAATAGGCAAAAACTTTAAGGCCAATAAACCGACCAGTAGTAACGCCACCATGAGTAGCGCGGTGCCTACCGGTCGAAGAATGAAAGGCGCAGAAATGTTCAATGTTCGGCCTTTTTGGGACCCGCTTGTGGGCGATCTGCAATATTTACCCTTACGCCTTGCTTGAGTTTATCTGCACCATCGATCACCACTTTTTCGTCTTCCGCAACCCCTTTCAAGATCACCACTTCATTTCGATCTGAGGGACCTAGATCGACGAGACGAAGGGAGACTTTTTTTTCTTCATTCACTACGTATACGAATGGACCTTGAGCGCCACGCTGAAGGGCTGAAGTCGGAACGACGATGGATTTTGGTTTGATTTCCATTAACACCCGGATATTGACAAATTGATTAGGGTATAACTTCTTCTCACGGTTATTAAATGAACCACGAAGTTTGACTGAACCTGTTGTGGTATCAATTTGATTATCCAGGCTGGCGAGGGTGCCTTTTTGTAGAGATATCGTTCCGCTTCTATCCAGCGCTTCTATTGGTATTGGCTTGCCGTTACTGCGTTTTTGGTTGAGTACGGGTAAAAAATCTTGAGGCAGGCTAAACAGCACACTGATGGGATCCATCTGTGCAATCGTGACCAAGCCCCCTGCATCTGATGCATGAACGATGTTTCCTGGATCAACCAAACGTAAACCCACCTGACCTGAGATCGGTGATTGAATGTGGCAATAACTGAGTTGTAGGCGAGCATTGTCAATTGCAGATTGGTCTGTTTTAAGCGTGGCCTCATATTGATTAACCAATGAAACTTGGGTATCCAATTGCTGCTTAGGTGCAGCATCGTGTTTGACCAAATCTTCATAACGTTTCAGGTCTACCTTTGCATTCTCGAGCAAAGCACGGTCTCGCGTTGCCGTGGCCAAAGTTTGATCTAATTGGACTTGATAAGCACGAGGATCAATTTCAGCAATGAGATCTCCTGCCTTCACCGCCTGCCCTTCACGAAAGTAAATTTTGATCAACTCGCCATCCACCCGTGAATGGATGGTTACATTTGCCAACGGGGTGATTGTTCCTAAACTTTCTTGCCATACTTCAAAATCCTTGGTTTTAACAGGGGCAATGGCAACGGTTGGCGTTCCCCCCCGACCTTTGCCAGGCCCCGAGTCCTTGCTGGTTTTGGCTTGTCCTGCAGCGTCGGTTTGATCAGCTGCGGAGTTTGACTTACCGTTAAAAGGGTTTCCTAACCCTATCCCTCCGATTATCACGGCAATAAGAAGCGCGATGATGAAGACGCCTAGGGGGCGCTTTCGCGCATAGCTTAAACTTGTGGTAATGGACACAGTCACTGGGGGAATCTCAGAAAAGTGAGTAGACTAGAAATGAAATGCTCAGAAATAACCCCTAAGTATCACAGTTTTAGGGGGGGATGAGCGCATATAGGTTTTGATGATTTGTAACAAAGCATTTAGAAAGATATTTTTTATATCATCAGTGCAGTTCGAGTTCTTCCTTAAGAGGAGGGGCAAGGACATGGAAGGGGACCGGGCCTTCAGCCTTGGCATGAATGAATTGATCTGCGTAAGGGTTTTCGGAATCTTCCATTTCTTGTGGCGTACCCTGAACAACCACGCGGCCATTTGCCAATAGAAAAATCTGGTCGGCGACTTTTAAAGATTCGCTGACATCATAAGTCACAACAATAGAGGTACTTCCAAGCGCGTCGTTTAAACGCCGAATCAAGTTGGCCACTGCGTTGAGAGAAATGGGATCTAGGCCAGCGAATGGCTCATCATAAATGCTGAGTTTGGGGTCCATGGCAATCGCTCTAGCGAGCGCCACTCTGCGAGACATCCCGCCTGATAATTCGGAGGGCATGAGATTTGCTGCACCTCTTAAACCTACTGCTTCCAATTTCATTAAGGAAGTCAGTTCGATGAGGTCTGGATTGAGGTCCGTATGTTCGCGCAGGGCAAATGCCACATTGTTTAATACGGATAGATCGCTAAAGAGACCGCCAGCCTGAAACATCATTCCCATATCTCTTCTTAACTTGTAGAGCCCTTCGCTACTTTGCGCATGAACGACTTTGCCCATAAAGCGTACGCAACCCTTGGAAGGCTTGAGTTGACCGCCAATTAACCGCAAAAGTGTGGATTTTCCGCTGCCGCTTGTGCCCAGTATACCCACCACCTGACCCTGCTCTACGCTAAGCGAGACACCTTTGAGAATGACCTGATCACCGTATGAGAAATGCAGATCTTCAATTTCAAGCAGTGCACCCATGTGCATTATTCCTAATTATTGAGCTCAGAAGTGATCATGTTAGGCAAGTGAGCACATGAAAGGCAAGTTTGTCTTAAAGCCGCGGTACACTGTGAGGTTAAATTACATCTCAACCTTGATTTAAAGCGAAAATGGATAAGTCACAAGAAGGTCTTAGCCCAGCGATTTACCCGGATACGGGTGAATCAGTATCTGGAGCACAGTCTCAATTGGCTGCGCTTGATCCTTCGCATCGGGATATTCTGAGAGTGTGTTCTCTGGCTTGGCTCCCTATCTCGCGCGCCCAGCTTTTAGAATGCTTAGAACTGTCACATAGCCAGTATGCAGATCAGTCCTTATGGTGTGCTGAAAATTTAGCGCTTTCAATTGATATGCTGCTATCGGCTGGGCTACTGAGCTTAAATGGCCATCGGCTTTCTTGCCCCTCTGCTTTGACAGAGCCCATCGCCAGGGATTTAGCGCTTTCGCCTCAAGTCATGCGATTCATCGATGCTATTCGAAAAGTGTTTCGCGTGGCCGACCATCGCTATGGCAACACTATTAAAACTTTTAGTGAGGGAATGCGGGATCTGCGTCTGTGTCTGTATGCCGGGCAATATGCAGATTTCCAGCGATTAATGCAGGCACTGCAGGGTTATTTTGGCGCTGACTGGAAGACCAGACACCCTTACATCACATTGTTCGATCACCCCTTTAGCGCTGATTGGCAAAACCACCTTCCTGCTGATTTGGCCGCACAAGCAGTGGCCACCGTTCTTGCGGTGAGATCCAGTCGCTTAGAACCTAGCGGTGAAGCTTTACCATGGTTGATTCACCGAGGCGTTCAGGTACCGCAAGAACAGTTGAGTTGGTACGCCACTATCATCGCTGAGCAACTCATTTTACAAGGCCGTTTGACTGAGGCCGAAGAATGGGCCGTTAGACAAAAGGGAACCCTTAGGGGCTTGGCTTGTTTGCTGCGCGGTGAAAATAGTGAAGCTTTGATTGCTTTTGATGCTGGCATGCAGGAGAGCAAGAAAGCGGGTGCCGTGCGCAAGGTTGTTCCCAGTGGATTAACAGGTATTGCTTTAGTCATAAGCCTGATTGGTTCAGGACAGACCTTGAGGCTAGAGCAAGCAGCGCAGCACATTGCTGCTTTGATGCGTAATCCATCGCCTTGGCTGCCGGTTTATGCGGCTTTGGGCTATGCCGCTCGTTCTGCGATGGCAATAAGCGATCAAGTTGACGCCCCCAGTAATGAGAACGATTTAGCAGATAAAGACTTTCTGATCACCTTGTTTTTGGCTGAGTGCGCATTATGGTTATCAACTGAAAGGCTTGAATACTTTGTTGAACGACTGCAAAGAGTGCATGAGCGAGCGCACAGCTCCGGATATCGCTGGGTAGCAGCAGAATCAGCAGACCTGTTGGGGCGGGCTGGGGATCCCGTTTTTGCAGAGTTGGCTCGTTCTTATCATGATGAACTTGGAACGCGCCCACTTGCTGAGGCGGTGAGGAGACAGTCAGATTGGGAAAGGGGACTGGGTGCTTTATCCAAATTAGCCACTGAATTGGCTGTTCCGGTTGTGAAACCCAAGACAACTCGCTTGGTGTGGTTAATTTCTTACGATATGAGCAACCGATCTTGCTCATTGGAACCCCGTGAGCAAAAGCGCGATATCGGCGGGCACTGGTCGCGCGGGCGCCCACTTTCATTAAAGCGGGTCATTAGCGGAAATGATCTGGACTATCTGACGGAACAAGATCGTGCAGCTTTAGCTTTTATTCGAACTCAGCGTGGAAAACACAGCGGCCCCCCTACCTTGGATGTTCCGGGGGCATTGACTGTTCTGGTTGGGCATCCCCTATTATTTTGGGGAGCCAATCATGATCGTTCCGTTCAACTCGTGCGGGGAGAACCTGAGCTGGCCGTGCGAAGCGAAGGCTCAGATATCTTCTTAGAACTTAGCCCTTTCCCTTCAGGGAGTGCACATAGTCTCGTACTCAGAGAGGCCCCAGACCGCCTGCGATTGATTGAACTCAAAAATGAGCATCAACGACTTGCACGTATTTTAGGTAAAACTGGGCTTTTGATCCCCGGGTTTGAAAAATCACAGATAGAAGCGATATTAAAAAATCTGCAGGCTAGGATTTCTGTGATTTCTGAGTTGAGTGTGGATGGGAATGATCCAAAATCACAGTGTGTTGAGAGCCACCTCTATGCGTTACTGACTCCTCATTTGAATGGCCTCTCGCTTGAGTTTGCGTGTTATCCCTTAGGTGAAGAAGGCATGTTGTTTACCCCCGGACAGGGACCTGCTGGCCTGCCTAAACTGGGTTCAGCTCAGTCGGGTTTCATGATCAGGAATTTGCGTCATGAACATGATCGAGCGGCGTATTGGCTGTCGGTGTGCGCGCCACATTTAGATCAATCAGAACACGCATTGGGTGGAACGAGTCGCAACGCTATGGCGGCTTGTGAATTATTGGATATTCTGAGCCAGGCCGACCCTGAAGTGTTGATCCGTTGGCCTGCCGGTGAACGCATTCAAATTTCAGGTGAAGGAGATATTGGACAGTTTTCTGCGCGATTAAAAGCCGGAGAAAACTGGCTGACCTTAGATGGCACTATTCAAATCGATGAAGAACAGGTGATCAGTCTTCAAGCTTTACTAGAGGTGACCCAAAAGAAGCAACGGTTTGTTAGCCTGGGTGAAGGCAGGTTCATACGCTTACATCAATCACTACAAGAAAAAGCATCGGCCTTATTAGGGATGGGTGAATGGACTTCCTCTGGACTCCAGGTTCATCCTATGGCCGCACGGCAACTCAAAGAGGTGCTGAATGATGTGGGCTGTGTCAAAGCTGACCGTCAATGGGGACAACTTTTAGCACGGCAGTCTGAAGCTGATGTGGCGGTGTTCCCTATTCCTGCGGGCTTAAATGCTGAGTTAAGAGATTACCAACGCGCTGGGTTTTCATGGCTTGCGCGCCTAGCAGAGTTAGGCGCGGGGGCTTGCTTGGCCGATGATATGGGGCTGGGTAAAACCGTTCAGGTACTGACCCTATTGTTGCATCGCCTTGAAAAAGGTCCCGCCTTAGTGGTTGCGCCAACCTCAGTTGCGGGTAATTGGGTAGCCGAAGCTAAACGCTTTGCCCCGAGTTTGAAGATACATTGGATTGGACCAGGTCAACGCGAGCAAGATACCCCAAATTGGAAGGGTGGTGATCTGGTCATCACCAGTTACACTTTGTTTCAGCAAGACGTATTGAATATCACTCAACAGCACTGGGCCACGGTGATTCTCGATGAAGCGCAAGCAATCAAGAATACGGGAACCAAACGCTCGCAAACTGCCATGCGCATCCAAAGTGATTTTAGAGTCATCA
>CAIPTD010000153.1 GCA_903867885.1 uncultured Ferrovum sp.
CAGTGCCGTTAAGACCCGCATCTTGAACCCAAACCTAAATTAGGTGGGCGCCGGCCGATCGCCTCAGGTACGTCCGCGTGGGACGCGCGCACTAGCAATCTGTGGGCAAGCACCCGGGTTAGATGATTATCGGTTCAAAGAATATTGAGCCCGAACGAACACCGCAGGGAACGAAATTAAAACAGTGAATCTTGTTCGAAGAAACAGCTATCCAATTGCTTCTCCATATTCACTATTCTACGCTTTGCATCTTGCAAATCGTAACTTTTACTCGTTGGCGAGAATAAAACATCGTATGCAAAATTAAGGGCCGACATAATTGCGATTTTTTCGCTGCCAATTAATTTCCCGCTTCCCTGGATTTCTCTCATGCGGGCATCCAACAGCTGTGATGCTTCAATCAGTTTGCCCTGCTGTCCTGGTGGACAAGCGACCTGGTAATCGTGTCCAAGAAGAGAAATATCAACTTGCTGAGATTCTTCGCTCATCTCTCTAAATCCTTACCCTGGCAAGCTTTCGACTAAGCGTGACACTCTGTCTCCGCTTTCCTTGAGCTTTTCTTTAAGACGCTTAATCTCGTCATTCTGAGAGGCTACTTGCTGGCGTAAATCAATATTTTCCGCACGCACAAGTGCGCATTGCTCAACAACACGTGAGATTTTCAGTTCTAGACGGCTCAGTTCTTGATCCATGGTACGAATATAGAGTGGCCTGTTGCTACGGTCAAATCCTGCAAGATCCTTATTGCTAGGCCGTATAATCTCAGAATGCAAAATTTACAAACTCTTACCTTCAAATGAGCACAAGCCGAATTTTATTTACTCGGCTACTACGCCAAGTTATTCCTTATCGCTGGCAATTTGCCATCGCCTTGCTTGGGATGATTCTGACGGCTGCAACCGAACCTGCTTTGCCTGCATTACTTAAGCCCATGTTGGACCAAAGCTTTGTGCACAAGGATCCTACTTGGAAAAACTTTGTTCCGATTGCTTTAGTTGGGCTGTTTTTGATTCGAGGCGTCACTAACTTTATTTCCAAATATGCCATGAATTGGGTAGGTAATCGCGTGGTAATGGATCTGCGCAATCGAATGTTTGAGCGCATGATCAATTTACCCAGTAGTTTTTTTGATGATCACCCCAGTGGGAACACTATTTCGCGTCTGACTAATGATGTGGGACAAGTGATGAATGCCGCTACAGGCGTAGTCACTAACCTGGTCACGGATACCTTCATTGTGATTGGCTTGCTGGCTTGGCTTTTTTGGCTGAATTGGAAACTGACTAGTATTACTTTAATAGCCGCACCGTTTATCAGCATCATCCTCACCCTTTACAATCGTAAGATGCGCGTTATCAGTCGTAATCTACAACAATCAGCAGGTGACCTCACTAGCGTGATTGGTGAATCGATTGCATGCCATAAAATAATTAAAATATTTGGTGGGCAAGAATTGGAAGCAGACCGGTTTGCAAACGTCAGCAATCGCCTGCGTCACATGAATATGAAATATTCTGCTGCCGTAGCAGCAAACGTTCCTCTGATTCAGTTGGTTGCCGCCATTGCGATCGCGGTCATTGTGTCGATGGCCATCGATCAAACAGCCAAAGATGAAACAACGGTAGGCGGATTTGTCTCTTTTATCACTGCCATGATTATGCTGCTGGCGCCGCTAAAACGACTATCAGACACAAGCGAAACATTACAGCGCGGGCTTGCCGCCTCTGAAAGTGTATTTGATTTGATTGACTCTCCTGCAGAAACCGATGAAGGAACGCTGAACCTAGGACGTGCGACCGGTAAGCTGGTGTTTCATAACGTTGGCTTTGCTTACTCACATTCCACTAAACCCGCTTTGAAAAATCTCTCTTTCACCATTGAGCCAGGAGAAACGGTTGCCCTTGTTGGAAGCTCAGGCAGCGGAAAAACAACGATAGCGAACCTAGTTCCACGGTTCCTGCACCCAAGCCATGGCAGAATTTTTTTAGATGGCCACCCGCTAGAAACCCTGAAACTAGATGCGCTTCGTAAAAATATTGCTTTTGTTAGCCAAGAGGTTTTGTTGTTCAACGATACGGTTGCTAACAATATTGCTTATGGTCCCTTGCGCCATGCTTCTAAGGATCAGATTGAATCCGCGGCACGCGCAGCTTATGCAGCAGCTTTTATTGAAGCGCTTCCTAAGGGATATGACACCTTGATTGGGGAGAATGGCGCGCGTTTATCCGGCGGTCAGCGACAACGTATCGCCATTGCACGTGCCATCCTGAAAGATGCGCCCGTTTTGGTTTTAGATGAAGCCACCTCTGCCCTCGATACCGAATCAGAACGTTATGTGCAAGATGCCTTAGATGCACTGATGAAAGATCGCACTACCTTGGTCATTGCGCATCGCCTTTCTACGGTAGAAAAAGCAGATCGGATTATTGTGTTGTCAGAGGGGCAAATCATCGAAACGGGTTCACATCATGCGCTTCTAGAGCGAGATGGAATCTACGCCCGCCTCGTGAGAATGCAGCATTCTGACTCTCCATTCTTGGCGTTATAAGGAACCCTGAATAATGCAATTCAGTATTCTTATTCCCACCTGGAATAATCTTCCCTTGCTCAAACTTTGCTTGAGAAGTATTCAAAGTCATTCCCGATTTGAACATCAGATCATCGTCCATGTGAACGATGGATCTGACGGAACGCTTCAATGGGTTCGCGAACAAGGTATTACTCATACCTATTCCCCTCAAAATATTGGAATATGTTTGGCCATGAATCGGAGCGCGGATTTAGCCGAATCAGATTATTTGGTTTACCTCAACGATGATATGTACTGCTGCCCGGAATGGGATGCCCGACTTGCTGCTCGCCTTGATGAAATGGGTAATCAATCATTTATGCTCTCGGGTACTTTGATTGAACCGCTTGCATCGGGGAATGCATGTGTTGTGGTGGCTAATTTTGGAACAGGCCCAGATGATTTTGATGAAGCAGGTTTACTCTCTGCCGCACCGTCATTAACGCGTGCTGATTGGTTAGGCGCCACTTGGCCGCCATTTGTAATGCGCAAACGAGACTGGCTTGATATTGGGGGCTTCAGCTCAGAGTTCAGCCCGGGTATGAGTAGTGATAACGATTTATCAATGAAGCTTTGGAATATGGGTTGCCGTATTTTTATTGGTGCAGGCGATGCGTTGATTTACCATTTCATGTCTAAGAGTACGGGCAAAGTAAAACGTAATAATGGGCGAAGGACCTTTCTCAACAAGTGGGGGATGAGTCATTCCATGTTTGATCGACATTATCTTCGCCGAGGCGAGGCAAGAAGTTCACAGGAACTCACCTTAGAAGACCCCCCTAAGACCTTAGGTTTTTATCTAGATCAAATTCGATGCAGTATTAAGCGTCGCTTCAGCTGATTCAATCAATTTACTGCCAAGTTTTATTTCAGCAAGACGCAGGATAGACACCTCGTCTAAGTTCAATAAGCACTGACTGACCCCCACCGTGGAATCGTCACATCCTGCTTTGCGACAAGGGACACAATCACCCGGGCCCTGCAAAATGGTGACTGGGCCAACCGTTTGCTCCAATGCCTTTAAGCGAAAAGGCTGAGGTTCCTTGAAGCCATTAGGCCAAGGGCCAAAATTCGTGGGGGGCGTAGGGCCAAATAAAACAATACTCGGCGTATTGCATGCTGCAGCTAAATGGCTAATCGAAGTATCCACGCCAATATAGAGCGCCGCACCTTTAAGCAAAGTGCTTAACTGGCCAAAACTCAACTGTCCAGATGTGTCGATTACCTTATTTCTTTGGTTTTCTGGTACGGATAACAGCAGCTCTGAATTCAATTGTTGATCCGAAGCTGCATGACTGCCAGTTAGAAAAATCTTATTTTTTTTCAATAAAAAAAGAATGACGTTCACCCAAGTTTGCGGATCAATTCGCTTGTAATTCCCCAATGGGGTTGCGTGAATGACAATATATTTTTCTGGGTGCCTCCCCATCCCATTCAGCAGTGACTCCGGCAGCGGAAGAGATTCGGGGGGGGTGACTGAAACGGGATAGTGCAAGCGCCTGAGCGGTTCTGGAATAAGTTTTCGCTTTTCGGTGATCACGTGCTGGTTGAGGTAATCCACCTCCACGGTATGCTGACAGGTCATACGCTTCCACCAACCTTGCTTCGCATCATTTGGCACCACACCAAATCGAACAGGGGCCGACAGCAAACCAAAGAGATGTGAGCGATCATTGGGCTGGGTCACGATCGCCATATCGTATTTCCAAAAAACTTGCTTAATCAATGCAGCATATTCAGCCCGTTTAGGTCGCACTGAAGAACAGATAAAAGTGTGGATATGTGGATTCCCTGCCAGGATTCCTTTGCTTGATTCAAAGCATAAGAAATGAATTTCCGCATCTGGCCAAGTAAAGGCTACATCATCAATCAGCGGAGTCGTGATCAGGGTGTCGCCTATTTGGCGTAAAGCAATGATCAGAATTTTTTTGGGATGAAGCATCTTATCTTGCGTGCTTTGTCTGCCCGAGCAACCAAAGCTTGAGATATCGATAGTAAGTTGCTTCAGCGTTAGAGACTGCCAGCATGAATCCAAAAGGTCCATCCAGAAAGGACAAGCGCAGAAAGTAGGTGCGAAAAAAAGCCCAGAGACCATGCACTATCGCTTCATGAAAGTGCGCTCTCTTACCGGCTTTAAAAGCCTGCGCTGCCCCTTCGCTAGAATAGCGATTCACTTTTTGTATGACCTCTTCCAAGCTCTCATAAGTCTTATGTTGAAAGGGATGCGATAAACGCCCAATCTGCCCTATTGCTGAGATCAAACGCTCATGCACCATATCATCGCTAAATCGAGCGCCCTCGCGCTTGAACAGCCTCAGCACATAATCTGGCCACCAACCCCCATGTCGCATCACATGCCCGCAGTAACTGGATGCCCGGGGAATCATCCAAGCAACATAGGATTCTTGGTTCAAGATCTTTGCCTGGATCTCTTTGGCTAGAAGGGGAGAAACAACTTCATCCGCATCGACGGACAAAACCCACTCACCTTTAGCAAGGGCAAGCGCACGGTTTTTTTGTACCCCAAACCCTTGCCAGTCAGAATTGATTTCTACACGCACACCTTTTTCACGGCAGAGTTCTATCGTGCCATCGGTACTACCTGAATCCAGAACAATAATCTCATCTGCAAAAGCAACACTATCCAAAACAGGCCCAATACTGGAGACCTCGTTAAGCGTGATGAGAGTGACAGAAAGCTTCATGTTTTGGGGCTTACCGTATTGAAGGAAGAAGTTTTATGTATTTTGAGAATAGTATTGAAGATACCATTCTGCAAAACGCTCAATGCCTGTTGCGAGGGGTGTACGTGGAGCAAAATCTACAGCCGCACTCAAATCGCTCACATCGGCACAGGTCGACTCCACGTCCCCTGCTTGCATAGGCAGTAAACGACGCATTGCCGGCTTACCTAAACAGCGTTCAAGCTCAGCAATAAACGTATCCAGACGGGCGGGTTGATGGTTGCCAATATTATAGATGCGCCAAGGAGCGTCACTCGTCGCCGAATCAGGGTGAGCTCGATCAAATAAAGGATCAGGCTGTGCAGGTTGATCTGCAACACGGATGACTGCTTCAACAATATCGTCCACATAGGTAAAGTCTCGAGCCATTTTGCCCTGATTGAATACATCAATCGGCTCGCCGGCCATGATCGCCCTAGCAAATAAAAAAGCAGCCATGTCAGGGCGGCCCCAAGGGCCATACACAGTGAAAAACCTCAGTCCTGTTGTTGGTAGGCGGAAAAGATGTGCATAAGAATGGGCCATCAATTCATTTGCTCGTTTGGTAGCCGCATACAAGCTCACAGGATGATCCGCCGTATGGTGTTCACTGAAAGGCAACTGAGCATTGGTGCCATAGACACTTGAGGTACTAGCAAACACAAGATGTTTTGCGTGATGCTGGCGGCAGGCTTCTAAGATCACCCCAAAGCCATCAAGATTGCTGTGTATATAAACAGCAGGGTTGGTAATGGAATAACGCACCCCAGCCTGGGCCGCCAAGTGAATAACAGCATCAAAAGGCGCAACAGAAAATACTTCTTCCATTGCAACTTTGTTGGCGATATCTGCCTCACGGAAGCGAAAGTTCTGATGCAGGGACAGGCGAGCAAGACGGTCACGCTTGAGTGCAGGTGAATAGTAGTCATTGATATTATCGATACCCATCACTTCATCACCGCGCGCCAATAAGCGCTCAGCAGTGTGCATTCCAATAAAACCAGCGCAACCCGTAACTAATATCCTCATCTCTTCAATCGCCCGCCCAAGTCACTAATCCAGACCAGGCAGAGTAAAGGACAAAAACACCAAACACGATGCGATACCAAGCAAAAGGAATAAAGGTATTGCTACTGACATACTTAAGCAGAGCTTTAACCGTAATGAATGCAAAGATAAAAGAACTGAATGAACCCACGGCGAGTATTCCAATATCCTCGGCCCTAAAAAGAGCGTGATATTTCAGCACTTCGTGGAGGGTCGCTGCGAATAAAGTAGGAATCGCCAAAAAGAAAGAGAATTCTGTAGCCGCTTGGCGCGAAACACCAAACAGCATGGCTCCAATAATGGTTGCTCCAGATCTAGATGTTCCAGGGATGAGTGCGAGCGATTGGCAAAATCCAATCTTGATTGCATCCACTGCGGTGAGTTCATCTACGCTCAGTATGCGAGGTATCGTTTTGCGCCGCTCTGCCCAAAAAATCACGAAAGCACCTGCAATGAAAGCCAAGGCAACTGGAACAGGCGCAAACAGATGGGCCTTAATCTTGGAGGACAATAAAAGCCCTAAAACCGCGGCGGGTATAAACGCTAAGATCAGATTGCGGGTAAGGCGTATCGCAACCGGTTCACGTGATCGCAAACCATTCAAGGTAGTCAGGATCCGCTCTCTAAAATGCCAACACACTGCAAGAATGGCAGCAAATTGAATGACTACTTCAAAGACCTTGCCTCGTTCATCATTAAAGTCTAACAGGCTACCCGCAATAATGAGATGGCCCGTGGAGGATACGGGAAGAAACTCGGTCAGCCCTTCAACAATGCCTAGAACAAAGGCTTTAAGCAAAAGTACGATATCCATTCAGAAATCCTAATTTATATTTTCTGAAGTGTATCTGAATCGTTCAGGTGCGCCCATTACAGCTTGCCCGGCAATTCCATGCATCGCTCAAAGCTTGTGGTAAACCTCAGCGCCTGCTTTCACGAACTCTTTTGATTTTTCTTCCATTCCCAGCGCTAAGGCCTGATCTTCTTCTACCCCTTTGGTACGCGCATAGTCACGCACATCTTGTGTGATCTTCATTGAGCAGAAATGCGGGCCGCACATCGAGCAAAAATGCGCGAGCTTGGCACCTTCTTGCGGCAAGGTTTCATCATGAAACTCTCTGGCTTTATCAGGATCAAGCCCAAGATTAAATTGATCGTCCCAGCGGAATTCAAAACGCGCTTTAGAGAGCGCGTTATCTCGTAATTGAGCACCAGGGTGCCCTTTGGCCAGATCGGCAGCATGCGCTGCAATCTTATAAGTGATGATGCCGTCCTTCACATCTTCTTTGTCAGGCAAGCCCAAGTGTTCCTTAGGCGTGACGTAGCACAGCATTGCCGTACCATACCAACCAATCATGGCCGCACCAATCGCCGAGGTAATGTGATCGTAGCCTGGAGCAATGTCCATAGTGAGGGGACCAAGCGTATAAAACGGTGCTTCTTTGCAATGCTGTAACTGCAAATCCATATTCTCTTTGATGAGGTGCATGGGCACATGACCAGGACCTTCAATCATCACCTGCACGTCATGCTTCCACGCCACTTGAGTCAGTTCACCCAAGGTTTTGAGTTCAGAGAACTGAGCCTCATCGTTGGCATCGTGAATGGATCCAGGACGTAAACCATCACCCAATGAAAAGCTCACGTCATAGGCTTTCATTATCTCGCAGATGTCTTCAAAGTGCGTGTATAAGAAGCTCTCTTTATGATGCGCCAAGCACCACTTTGCCATAATAGATCCACCGCGAGACACGATACCGGTCATACGTTTAGCCGTCATCGGGATGAAGGGCAAACGTACGCCTGCATGAATGGTGAAGTAGTCCACACCCTGCTCAGCTTGTTCAATTAAGGTGTCGCGGAATATTTCCCAAGTGAGGTCTTCGGCCTTCCCATCTACTTTTTCTAATGCTTGATAAATAGGAACTGTTCCAATGGGAACAGGCGAATTACGCAAAATCCACTCACGGGTTTCATGAATATTTTTACCCGTAGAAAGATCCATCACGGTGTCACCACCCCAACGAATCGACCAGGTCATTTTTTCTACTTCTTCTTGAATACTCGATCCCAATGCAGAGTTACCAATATTCGCATTGATTTTCACTAAGAAGTTGCGTCCGATAATCATGGGCTCAACTTCAGGGTGATTGATGTTTAAAGGAATAATCGCTCGGCCACGCGCCACTTCATCACGCACAAACTCTGGGGTGATGCGCGCGGGTAAGGCCGCACCAAAGCTCTGTCCCGTATGTTGCTTCAACAACATAGCAGCATTAGCCCCACCCTGAATACGTATAGCCTCTTCCATTGCCTCTCGACGGCAATTTTCACGGATCGCTACATATTCCATCTCAGGCGTAATGAGGCCTTGCCGAGCGTAATGCATCTGTGTCACGTTGCGACCAGACAAAGCTCTTCGCGGATGACGAATCAATTCAAAACGCATGGCTGCCGTTGCGGCATCGGCAAGTCGCGCTTGCCCAAACTCCGAACTTAGCCCCTTTAGATGTTCTGTATCCCCTCGCTCCGCAATCCATCCCGCGCGCAATTCTGCCAAGCCTTTTCGAATATCAATTTGAACGCTTGGATCAGTGTAAGGCCCAGAAGTATCGTAGACCGTAATCGGTGCATTTTTTTCTGCGCCAAAAGCAGCGGGAGTATCAGATTGACTGATCTCGCGCATCGGCACACGAATGTCTGGGCGCGACCCCTCTACATAGATTTTTTTGGATTGCGGTAAAGGTTGAACCGCTGCTTCATCAACGAGTGCAGCGCTGGCAATAAATTTAGGATTGGCGTTCATTGTGCTCTCCCGGGCATCACCATAGGCGAGCGCTGACCACCACGCTTCCCTACGGCGGCATCACCCGCATCAGGTTCAAAGGGACTCTCTCACCGGGATACTCCCGGACCCCCACGTAACTTCCCACCCTACTGGAAAGAAAGGCAGCGGGCAAGCTAAATAGGGCGCTAGCAGGCTGTTCATCATGCTGTCATCAGATCGCCATCTAAGATAACCATTGCCTACTGCTATAATGATAGGATTCAAAAAACTTCTGAGAGCTTGGTGCCAACCATGAATATCGAACAAGCACGTTTCAATATGGTTGAACAGCAGATCCGTCCTTGGGACGTGCTGGACTCCCAAATCTTAGATCTCCTCTTTGAGATTCGTCGTGAAGATTTTGTACCTGAGGCTTGGCGTGGATTAGCCTTTGCTGATCTTGAGATTCCCTTGGGCGAGAATGCCATGATGCTTTCTCCCAAAATGGAAGCGCGCATGCTTCAAGAACTGGCAATTCGTCACTCGGATCGCGCGCTTGAAATTGGAACTGGCAGTGGCTATGTTTCAGCTCTATTGGGCAAGCTCGCTAAGGAAGTCACCACTGTTGAAATTAACTCCCAATTGGCCCAAGCAGCAAGGGATCGTTTAACGAAACATGGCGCCGACAATGTCAAAGTAGTTCAAGGAGATGCCGCAAACGACTGGAGTGACGGCGCCCCTTGGGATGTGATCTTGATTTCTGGAGCTGTCCCTTCTGAACCTACCGCATTACTGCAACGACTGGCCATTGGTGGCAGACTGCTTGCCGTTGTGGGTGATGCACCTGTCATGCATGCCACTTTGTGGACCCGACTAGAAGAAGGCTTTCAATCTCTGGTTTTGTTTGAAACCGTTATCCCCGTTCTGCAGAACGCTCCCCAGCCAGAGCGGTTTAGTTTTTGAGGAAATCTTTGATTTGATTTAGGGTACGCTCAGTGGCGCCCTGGTGGAGAGCCACAAAAGCCTGACCTGCCTCACCCATTTGGGTTCTTTTGGATAAATCATTCATTAAGCCCTGCGCCTTTTGAACAAGCATACAAGACGAATCTACTCTTACTGCAGCCCCTAGTGTTAAGGCCTCTTCAGTGGCTTGCCTGAAATTGAACGTATAGGGGCCAACGATTACTGGGCAAGCCCTAGCGCAGGCTTCTAGCAAATTCTGCCCACCCAAGGGCAATAGGCTGCCACCGATGTAAGCGAGATCTGCCGCGCGATACCACAGTGCCATCTCTCCCATCGTGTCGCCCAACACCACATTGACTGTTTGGTCCAATGATTGGATTTGCCCAGCACTTACGCTATGCGGCATTTCAGTTTTTCTGGCAATGCGCAACCCCACCTCTTCGATCAGTTGCGCAACTTGATCAAAGCGCTGAGGATGACGCGGCACAATAACCAGCAAGGCATGCGATTCATGTATCTTTGCTTTCTTCCAAGCAGCTAAAATTGATGCCTCTTCCCCCTCTCGGGTGCTTGCCGCTAAAAAAACAGGGCGTTGTTTTCCTATCCATGATCGCAGTATTTGGCCTTGACTGATCTCATCTAGAGCTATTGGGGCATCAAATTTAAGATTGCCCGTTTCCACTACCTTCGTTGCTCCAAGGGCAACAAAGCGCTGAGCGTCGGCTTCAGTTTGGGCACAGACTAAACTCAAGCCTGAAAACGCATCTCTTGCCAAAAGCCCTGCTTGTGCATAGGCCTTTGCACTGCGCTCAGATAAGCGGCCGCTGAGAAGACACAAGGGCATTTGATGCTGATGCGCAGCTAACACGACACCAGGCCAAATTTCGGTCTCAATCATCAGGCCAATAGAAGGTTTGAATCGATCCAAAAAGCGATTCATCGCACCAGGAATATCGTAGGGCAGATAGCAACGCGTGACCTGAACACCGAATAGACTTTCGCTTACTTCACGACCTGTTGGGGTGGTATGGGTTAACAAAATAGGTTTATCTGGCCAGCGCTCTTTCAATCCTTTGATAAGTGGGACACAGGCTCGGGTTTCTCCAACAGACACCGCATGAATCCAAATAGTGTCTGTTTTCTTTAACTGCCCGTAGGGGTAAATAGCAAGACGTTCAGACCAATGTTGTAGATAGGCAGGCTGGCGACGACTCCGCCATGCAAGCCTTGCTAAAAACACAGGAATCAAAGCACCCATCAGCGCTTGATATCCCCATAACGTAACACGGCCTATTATTTTCATGCGGATTCCACAGCGCTAAAACAACCCAATCTCGTCAGCGTGATCAACACTGCATCCACTGATGGACAGCCACTCTTTCCGCCAAGATTGATTGCCCGATCGCTACCAAACACGCCTGTTGCTGCTGGGTCAGTGACCCTATATAAGGCCACGGTCGGAAGATTTAATGCGGTAGCCAGATGCGTAAGGCCCGTATCCACACCTACTACAGAGTGAGCCCCAGCTAGATGACCAATACAGTCGGCCAAAGGTCCGGGGGGCAACGCTATTGCATAGGGTATCTGTTGGACCAAGCGTTGAGCGCGCTCCCACTCCGAGGGGGAACCCGATGGGAGCACGCAACGCAAACCCTTTTTACTCAAAACCTGACCCAAAGCAATCCAGCTCTCTTCTGGCCATAGCTTGGTTTGCCAACTACTTGAATGTATCAATATGGCATCTTTTGAGGGCGTATGAGCACTATTTTGGAATACTCCATAATCACATGGCGTTTCATGAATACCGTAACCGAGCGAAGCGGCAGCGAGCTTACGATTGCGCTCCACAGCATGCTGATTCCATGAGACCGCAAAACCTTGGTCATAGAGCAAAGTGGCCAGGTTTTCGCGAGCACTACCCCAGCGATAACCTAGGTGTAGCCCTGGGCTTAGCCTTGCAAGCAAAGCACTTTTAATTAACCCTTGCAGGTCCAAGACATAGTGCGGTTGGATTTCTTTGAGTCTTGAGCGAAGTTGCTTCAATTCCTGCTTGGTAGCTTCGCCCAACCAAGACTTTCGCCAGCGGCGAGTGGCCACAGGAATCACTTCTGCGCAAAAGGGATGCAATTTTGGTAAGGCCTGAAGGCTCTCCTCCACCATCCAGGCAATTTTCCAATCCGGATACACCCTTTGAATGTCGCTAAGAACGGGAAGCGCGTGAACCACATCCCCTAAAGAGGACGTCTTCACGATCAACACATCAATCATGCCTGATTAAATCTCCACCATCTCGAATTCTTCTTTACGTGCGCCACAGTCGGGGCAAGTCCAATTCATTGGGATATCTTCCCAGAGTGTTCCAGCGGCAATGCCATGCTCGGCGTCTCCTGCTGCCTCGTCATAGATGTAACCACATATTAGGCACATCCAGGTTTTAGGTGATTGTAGAGTGGTCATGGAGGGTACTCATGGAGGGTGATAAACTGGGCATCTTTAGGTTATTTGCCCAAACGGGTTCGCTATATTAGCGCGCTTGGGTCATAGGGGCAGCTACCGCAAGGATCAACCTTGAACAATTCAGATAACAAACCTACACCCGCCCCTCCCGCTGTTTTGGTTTTCTCTGCCGCAGACCCCAGCGGAGGCGCAGGAATGCAAGCCGATCTCCTGACCCTAGCTAGTATGGGTTGTCATGCCCTTACCGTCATTACGGCCTTAACTGTTCAAGACACCACAGGCGTTGAAGAAATTATGCCGCTGGATGCAGACTGGGTAGCCGATCAAGCGCGCTGTATTTTGGAAGACGTGCCCGTGGCTGTATTTAAGTTGGGCGTTTTAGGTAGCGTAGAAATCATCGCTGCCATTGCCGAGATTGTGTCTGATTATCCTGAGATCCCGCTGGTACTCGATCCCATTTTGTCGAGTGGGCGCGGCGATGAATTAGCAAATGAAGATATGCTGGCGGCGCTGCGTGAGCTCATCATCCCTCAAACCACTTTGATCACCCCGAATACCTTAGAAGCCTTGCGACTTGTAGAAGACGAAGATCAAGGCGATGAGGAAGATGATCATGAGCCCCTGAGCATGGATGAATGTGCAACAAGGCTATTAGAAATGGGCTGTGAATACGTGATGATCACCGGAACCCATCAAGCCACGCCTAAGGTTATCAACACCTTGTACCACCGTGATGGCAGGGTGCGTGAGGATGCCTGGGAGCGCTTGCCAGGGAGTTATCATGGCTCAGGATGTACCCTGGCATCTGCTATTGCAGCCGGGATCGCGCAAGGACTTGAATTAACCGATGCCGTTCGCGAGGCGCAGGAGTACACCTGGCAAGCTTTGCGCGGTGGATATCGTCTAGGGATGGGGCAGTTCATTCCAGATCGACTATTCTGGGCGCGGGACGACATGCCCGATGGGAATGCAGACTGAGCATTGTATGCTCGGCGGCCTCTATGCCATCACTCCAGATGGCTTAAGCACTGAGACCTTAGTTACCCTCTCCGAGCAGGCTCTATCGGGAGGTGCGAGAATTTTGCAATATCGCAATAAACAAGCAAGCCCCCAATTAAAAGAAAAGCAAGCGCAAGCGCTGCGGCAACTCACTCACCTTTACGGCGCCACTTTTATCATCAACGACACTCCCCTTCTTGCTGCTCTTTGCAATGCCGATGGCGTGCACTTGGGCAAGGAAGATGGTTCACTTGCGCATGCCCGGAGCGTTTTTCCTAAGGGTTTTTTGGGTGTGTCGTGTTACAACAGCTTAGAACGGGCGGAGCAAGCACTGCGGGACGGAGCAGATTATATTGCGTTTGGAGCGATGGCGATCTCCCTCACCAAACCCAATGCTTGCAAAGCACCTCTTTCATTGATTCGCGAGGGAAAAAAACTAGGGTTACCTATTGTCGCTATTGGGGGAATTACTTTAAGCAACGCCCCTTCTATTTTAGACGCAGGTGCCGATGCGCTTGCAGTGATCAGCGCATTGTTCGATGATCCACAACCATTCACCGCTGCACAACAATTTTCAGCTTTATTTGAAAGGAAACAGCCATGAGTCGCAACCAAGAACTCTTCGATCGCTCTCAGCACCTAATTCCAGGTGGGGTAAATTCTCCCGTTCGCGCTTTTGGCGCTGTTGGCGGAACTCCACGTTTTTTTCAACGTGGTGAAGGCCCCAAGGTTTTTGATGCCGACGGTAAAGGCTACATTGACTATGTGTGTTCTTGGGGCCCGCTTTTACATGGTCATGCCCACCCAGAGGTTTTGGCTGCCGTTCACGGGACCATGAAAAATGGTTTAAGCTTTGGCGCGCCTACCGGGCTAGAACTAGAAATGGCCGAGTTGTTGTGTTCGTTGATGCCCAGCATCGAACAGGTTCGCTTAGTCAGTTCTGGTACCGAAGCCACCATGAGCGCGATCAGACTAGCCAGAGGATTTACTGGCCGTTCACGAATTTTAAAATTTGATGGCTGCTATCACGGCCACGGCGATGCGCTATTAGTAAAAGCGGGCTCTGGCGCCCTTACTTTTGGCCAACCCAGTTCTGGCGGTGTTCCTGCTGAAGTAGCAGCCCTCACCAGCGTGGTTCCCTATAACGATCTTGACGCGCTAAAAGAAGCCTTCGCTTCGTATGGCAATGAACTGGCTGCCGTCATTGTGGAGCCCATTGCTGGCAATATGAATTTTGTTCTTCCCTTACCTGGCTATTTGCAAGCTCTGCGCACGCTTTGCAGTGAACACAGCGTCGTACTTATTTTTGATGAAGTCATGACAGGCTTCAGAGTTGCGCTGGGCGGAGTTCAATCTTTATATGGCGTCAAACCAGATCTCACAACTTTAGGTAAAGTCATTGGCGGCGGTCTTCCCGTTGCCGCATTTGGTGGCAGACGAGACATCATGGCTTGCCTCGCCCCTCTAGGACCCGTTTATCAAGCCGGAACTTTATCAGGTAATCCCGTTGCCTTAAGCGCTGGCCTTGCCACACTGCGATTAGCGATGGCTGAAGGATTCCATGAAGCACTTGGGGATAAAACGCGAGAAGTCACCGAAGGCATCGCTGCTCGCGGAAATGCTGCGGGTTTCCCTATGTGCGCTGTATCCGTTGGCGGGATGTTTGGCCTTTATTTCCGAGCCTCTCTTCCCAACAATTTAGTTGAGGTCATGGAATCGGATCGCGACACTTTTAATCGCTTTTTCCACGCCATGCTGAATGAAGGGATATACCTTGCGCCCTCTGCATTTGAGGCTGGCTTCGTTTCTGCCGCCCATAGCAGCAGCGACATTCTAAACACTTTAGATGCCGCTGAACGGGCGTTCAAGGCCATTCAACAGTAATTCTTGTGGTTTTAGGACTCAAAAAAGGGAGCCCATGCGCTCCCTTTATTTCGTGCCGTTAGTTCAGGCTGGATTAGTGCAAACCAGCCAGGTACTGCGCTAATGCATCCATTTCTTGGTCAGACAAGCGTGATGCAATCGTCATCATCTGAGCTGCGTTTCCATTGGCTCGCTCACCTGCTTTGAATGATTTCAACTGAGCCACAATGTACTCTGGATGCTGACCTGCTAAGCGGGGATATTGCGCAGGAATCCCCGCGCCCGAAGGTGAGTGACAACCTGCACAGGCAGGAACGCCCTGACCCGGTTTACCACCTTTGTAAATTTTTTGACCCGCTTCGGCTAAGGTTTTGTCTTTGGAACCCAATGGAGCAGATGTCTGACTTTCAAACCAGGCGCCTAAATTTGCCATGTCTTCAGGAGACAAACCCACTGCTATCCCCATCATAATGGCATTCTTACGCTCACCACTTTTGAAGGCCATTAATTGGGTACTGATATACTGCGCGTGTTGCGCTGCCAATTTGGGGTTTTGTGGAATGACACTATTACCATCTGCCATATGGCATGCAACACACACCTGCCCAGCAATCGCCTGACCTTTAACCGGGTCAGCCTCGCTGTGAGCAAGACCCGCAGCTGAAAGCGACAATAGCGCCAGCGCGATCCGAAATACTTTCATATCCCCTGCTCCTTCAATGATCTGTAATGAATTCAAAACGAACAAAGTATACCAGAGCACTCGTTGTTGCGGCGCGACAAGCGCCGATCAAATAGAGGGGTTCGAATGGCTTTAAATCGATTTCAAGGCCTCAGTTTTTTCACCACAGCAAATGGAGCACAGGGGTTTCCCATCCATAGCCAAGGTGAAGTTGCTTTTGCGGGGCGTTCTAACGCCGGAAAATCAAGTGCAATCAATACAATAGCCAACCGCACTCGGTTGGCCTTCACGAGTAAAACACCTGGCCGCACCCAGCACATCAACTTTTTCACGGCGGGAAAAGACCAATATCTAGTTGATTTACCTGGCTATGGTTTTGCAGGAGTGCCGATTCATGTGCGTCGTCATTGGGAAAACTTTTTATCGAGTTATCTTCAAAACCGCCAAGAACTAAAGGGAATGGCGCTACTGATGGACATTCGCCATCCCCTTACACCTCTTGATCAACTCATGTTGGATTGGTTTTTGCCAAGCGGCAGGCCCGTTCTTCTCATGCTGACGAAGAGCGATAAGCTCAGTAGAAGCCAACGCTTAAATGCCGCAAGAAAAGTACGGGCTGAAATTGCGCCCCGCGCCTCTGATCTCACCGTCATTCCTTTCTCTAGCGTGTCGCGAGAAGGTTTAGAGGAAACGATTGCAGTTTTAGAGGGGTGGCTAGATAGCGAAGACGTCCCGTCGTACACTGACGAAAAAACACAGGAGACACCTCTAAATGAATAACTTTGCCGGTCATTTCCCTGCTCGACGATTGCGCCGGATGCGACGTGACGACTTTTCTCGTCGCCTAATGAGAGAGCATATTCTTCAGGCAGATGATCTTATCCTACCTGTGTTTGTTCATGACGTTCCGGGTACCACCCCTATTGCCTCTATGCCGGGTGTTTTTCGTTTAGATGAACCAGAATTACTGAAAATTGCGGCCCGCTGCATAGAACTGGGTATCCCGGCTATCGCATTATTTCCCGTTGTCGATGTCTCGTTTAAATCAGAAGATGCCCGCGAAGCCTATAACTCCCAAGGACTCTTAGCGAGAACGGTTCGCACGCTGAAATCACACTTTCCTGATCTGGGAATCATTACCGACGTCGCGCTAGATCCTTATACCAGTCATGGTCAAGATGGGCTCATTGATAGCAACGGTTATGTTTTAAACGATGAAACCTTGGATGTTCTTGTCAAGCAGGCATTGGTTGCCGCAGAAGCAGGAGCAGACATGGTTGCACCTTCTGACATGATGGATGGGCGCGTGGGACGAATCAGACAAGCCCTAGAAGCAGCGGGTCATATTCATACCCGCATTCTTGCCTATTCCGCCAAATACGCCTCTTCTTTTTATGGGCCTTTTAGAGATGCCGTGGGATCATCTGGGCAACTGGGTAAAGGCAATAAATATACCTATCAAATGGATCCTGCCAATAGCAATGAAGCTTTGAGTGAAGTGGGTTTTGACATTGAAGAGGGTGCCGACATGGTGATGGTAAAACCCGGCCTACCATATCTAGATATCGTTCGAAGAGTCAAAGATACCTATGCAGTCCCTACCTTTGTGTATCAGGTAAGTGGCGAATATGCGATGCTGAAAGCAGCAGGGCAAGCCGGCTGGATCGATGAGCGCGCTTGCGTCATGGAAAGTCTGCTCGCATTTAAACGCGCCGGAGCAGATGCCATCTTGACCTACTTTGCTCTTGAAGCCGCTGAGTGGTTAAAACAAAGCTGAGTCCTCTTCCTCGGCTAGCTGCTCTTCTTCGAAAAGGGCACGGACTTTTTCAAGACGTGCCCTAACAACTGGGCCATCATTCGAATTACCGCGAGAGTGCCATCGCACATCCTGCTCATTAAATACACTGGCCTCTACTTCACCCCCAGGAAAATCGAGATCTACGACTGTGATCTGATTCTGGCGACCGCCCAAAAACACCCTGCGTTCTCTAAATCGACAAGGGATGCGTTGTTGGCCCAGTAAGAACATTTCTAATTCTTTACTGCGATCCGTAAACAACTGCAATTGAATTTCAGAATTTGGGCCGGCTGTGCCATTTAATACTGGACCTACTAACCATGGATCGAAAGATTTTAAAAATTCCATGGCTTCCAGGGCGGTTTCTCTGAGTCGCGTTAGGGCCTCTCGCTGCTCATCGCTCTGGTAAAGCGTCTGGTAACTGCGAAGAGCCGAATTAATTTCTAAGTCATCAGGAAGATCACGTTCAAAATTTACACCCAATTGGCGTGAAAGCTTTTTTCGCGCCGAAGAACAATCAGGTACTCCATCCTCGGCCATCATACGTGCCGCAAGGTAAGCCAAGTGTTGTCGACTGGCTCGATGGTGACGCATCCCCATAGATACTACCTCCCCTAGTGGTCGGGCTTCTTGGTTTCCATTGGAAAAGCTATTCCGGGTAAAGCGGCTGGAGCAACGGGCACATTGACCTGTGCTTTTTCGTTCGGTTCAGATTGGGCGCCTTCGGCAGCTCCGATGTTTTCAACGTAAAACCAGTCGGCGTAGTGCCCCAGCGCGCCGGGGTCTCGGCGTCCCGTGGTTGGGTCAACCATCACGGACATTACTCCTTCAGGTGGCTTGGGTGAAGACTCTGGAATACCTTGAAGCACTCGACCCATGTATTCCATCCAAATGGGAAGTGCTGCTTGAGCTCCCGTTTCACCCGCTCCCAAAGAAGCGGGGGTATCAAACCCGATCCAAGACACTGCAACCAAACTAGATTGGTAACCGGCAAACCAAGCGTCTACGTGCTCACTGGTCGTGCCTGTTTTTCCGGATAAATCTGAGCGACCCAAACTCATTGCTTTTGCACCCGTACCCATGCGAATCACGTCCCCCATCATCGATGTCATGATGAAGGCGTTGCGAGGATCGATCGCGGGCGCTTCAATACCCGCTACGAGGGGTTTTGCTTGACTGATCACGCGGCCGGTTTGATCCTGAATTTTTAAAATAAAGTAGGGACGAACACGGTAACCACCATTTGCAAACACACTGTAACCCACCGCCATTTGCAATGGTGTGACAAGACCCGATCCCAAAGCCATGCTGAGATAAGCAGGATGCTGTTTGGCATCAAATCCAAAGCGAGTGATGTAGTTTTGAGCATAGCTTGGTGTAATGGCCTGAAGCAGCTTTACCGCCACCGTATTTTTTGATTTGGCCAATGCGACGCGTAATCGAATAGGGCCATCGTACTCTGGCTCATAATTTTTAGGCTCCCAAGCCTCACCGTTATCCGCTGCAGGAATGACCGTTAATTCGTCCCGCATGATGCTTGCAGGAGAAAAATGCTTCTCTAGCGCAGCCGAATAAATAAAAGGTTTAAAGCTAGAGCCGGGCTGACGCCACGCTTGAGTAACGTGATTAAATTTGTTGGTGGAAAAATCAAAGCCCCCAACCAGGGCATGAATTGCACCATCCTGAGGGTCTAGCGCGATAAGCGCTGAAGAAACATTAGGGAGCTGTGCGATGGACCAATCTCCTTTAGCGGAGCGTGTAACACGAACAATCGAACCTCTGCGTAACACATTTTTCATTTTGCTTGAGGAGCCAGGTAAAGCGGCTCTGACAAACTTCAAGCCCTCCCCTTCAATTTTAAGGTTCTCGCCGGATTTGGTGTACACCCCCACAAACTTACCATCCAAGCTCAACACCACTGCAGGGATAAGATTATCACTCCCTTCATACTCGCTTAGCGCATCATCGTAATCATCTTCGGTAGCAGTACTCTCTAATTCTGCAAACCCTTCTGGCCCGCGATAGCCATGCCGGCGATCATAATCCAAAACCCCTTTTCTGACGGCTGCCCACGCAGTGTCCTGATCGACTTTAAGCAATGTGGTTGTCACCTTATAGCCTCGTGAGTACGCTGCTTCACCATAAGTTTCAACCATATACTGGCGGGCCATTTCAGAAACAAAGTCAGCATGGCTATTGACCGAAACGCCAGCGCGGGGCGCTGGATGGCCAGGGTTTTTTAACGCATCTTGATACTGCGTTTCATTAATAAATTTCAACTCATGCATGCGCCGTAATACATAGCGTTGGCGTAACTCTGCTCGTTTTGGATTGGCAATGGGATTAAATCGTGAGGGCGCTTTAGGGAGGCCTGCAAGCATAGCCATTTCTGCCAATGTCAATTCTTTAAGGGGGCGCCCATAATAAGCCAAGGCTGCAGCGCCAAATCCATAAGCACGTTGACCTAAATAAATCTGATTGATGTAGAGCTCAAGAATTTGGTCTTTAGTGAGATGCCGCTCAATCTCCATGGCCAACATTGCCTCAGAAATTTTTCTAGCAAACGTTTTTTCGTTGCTTAAAAAGAAATTACGGGCCACTTGCATAGTTATCGTGCTGGCACCTTCTTTTGCCCCACGCGCCAGAACATTCGCAAACATGGCCCGAATCACCCCAAACCAATCTATTCCACCGTGACTATAAAAGCGATCATCTTCAGCCGCCAAGATAGCCTGACGCATTTTAAGTGGTACGTCTGCAAACTTCTGAATATCCCTTCTCTCTTCACCAAATTCCCCAACGAGTTGCTCATCGGCCGTGTAAATGCGAAGCGGCACTTTGGGTCGGTAGTCACGAAGCGCATCAACATCCGGAATACTGGGATAAAGTAAAGCAACCGTGAGCGCACCAATCGCCACCACCACTAAAAATAAGGCGCTCAAGATAGCGATTGGATAAAGGAAACGACGAGGATGCATTGACTGGGGCTGCATCTAGAATTTTGGATGAGATAGTACATTCTCGCCTCATCTGGGGTTTTATGCCAGTACTGCTAGAATGATGACATGGAGCATTCATCCAAAAATCTATTTTTAATCGGACTGATGGGTGCAGGTAAAACGACGATAGGTAAAGCATTAGCGCGTCGTATGCACCTGCAATTCATAGATAGCGATCATGAAATCGAAGCGCGCACAGGCGTCAGCGTTCGTACTATATTTGAACTAGAGGGCGAAACGGGTTTTCGTGCGCGCGAATCATCAACGATTGCAGACTTAACTTTACGCAAAGGGATTGTTCTAGCTACCGGTGGAGGAGCGGTTCTACTTGAAGAAACAAGAAAATGTTTAAACGAACGCGGCATCGTCATTTATCTGCGTGCGCGCCCGGAAGATCTGTATAAAAGAACCAAACATGATCGCGAGCGCCCACTTCTGCAAACAGACGATCCTTTGGCAAAACTGAGGGCTTTGCTGGAAGCGCGGCATACATTTTATGAAAAAACCGCCCACATCATTATTGATACAGGCGAGCAAGGTGTGCCTCGCCTCATTTCCAACATCGAAAAAGAACTCCTTGAGTTTCAAACTCAATCTTAAAGCCCATTCAAATGCGAACACTCAACGTTAACCTACCCCACCATAGCTATCCAATTTTGATTGGTCAGAATCTTTTACATCAGGGTGCAGCGCTTCTTCAGCCTTATTTGGCCGGGCGGCAAGTCGCGCTCGTCAGTAATACTACTATCGCCCCCCTCTATGCTGATGCGCTTGCACAGCAATTCAAGCAAGCAGGACTGGAGGTTTTACAAATCACCTTGCCAGATGGGGAACAATTTAAGTCTCGCGAATACTTTGATGGCATTCATGATCAGCTCATCGCCGCACGTTTTGAGCGTAAAGCTACTTTAGTCGCTGTTGGTGGCGGAGTAGTGGGGGATATTGGGGGCTACGCTGCAGCCACCTTTCTTCGCGGTATTGCTTTCATTCAGGTTCCCACCACTCTTCTGGCGCAAGTAGATTCGTCAGTAGGGGGTAAAACAGGGATTAACCATCCCTTAGGCAAAAATCTAATCGGCGCGTTTCATCAACCTCGCGCAGTATTATCCGATCTTGCAACTTTGAATACCCTTCCCAAACGAGAATTTACAGCGGGGATGGCAGAGGTCTTAAAGTATGGTTTTATTCGGGATGGAAATTTTTTAAATTGGTTAGAGTCCCATTTGGATCCCCTAATGGAGCGCGATCCAGAATGCCTAGCCGAGGCAATCTATCAATCTTGTCGCAACAAAGCCGAAGTTGTGGTGGCAGACGAAAGAGAAACCGGGGAACGTGCGCTGCTGAACTTGGGTCACACATTTGGTCATGCAATAGAAGCTGGGCTAGGTTTTGGTTCTTGGCTTCACGGCGAAGCGGTAGGAGCAGGGATCGTCTTGGCCGCAGAAGTGTCGAGTATTGCAAACCTGCTGGATGCTCAAGCACGAGATCGCATTGAACACCTTGTTGCACGCACCGGGCTTCCAGTTCGCTCGCCTGATTTAGGCTTTGATCGTTGGATGGAACTGATGGCATCAGATAAAAAAGTTGACCATGGTCGAATTAAATTTGTATTGCTTGAAGCGGCGGATCGGGCCGTGCAGGGAAAAGAAGTGGAACTATCCATTCTAGAGAAATGTCTTGGAAAAGCTTCCCGTGTCATTGACTTCAAATGAATCTTTGCAAAATTTAAATAACAAGCTATAACTTTATAGGACAACCTATCGTGCAACGCAAAAAATCGGCTTTCCGTATGAATTTATTGACGGTATGATTACTTCCCCCGCTATTTGCGTCCGGCCCCCCGAGCCAATCGTTGTTCTCTTGCCTTCCATGGCACCGAACTTCGACCCGGAAAGCAACGCCACCGCGGGAACATCCAAGAATTTGTCTCGCGGCTTGTGCGCATCGACACTAGAGGTTCGACTTGAATCATTTAACTCTGCCCCCTAAACAAGGGCTATACGATCCAAAACATGAACATGATGCTTGTGGCGTAGGTTTTGTTGCCAACATTCATGGTAAGAAATCTCATCAACTGGTTGAACAAGGCCTAAAAATCCTTGAAAACCTTACGCACCGAGGCGCAGTAGGCGCGGACCCCCTTGCTGGGGATGGAGCGGGAATATTGATTCAGATTCCTGATTCCTTTCTGCGCACCTGCGTTGAAGAGTTGGGGTTTTCTTTGCCTCCTGAGGGCGACTACGGAGTTGGCGCGGTGTTTTTACCCCGCGATCCTGTCGAACGCGCAGCCATTGAAACCTTATTTGTTCAAATGGTGCAAGAAGAGGGTCAAACGCTACTGGGTTGGCGCGATGTACCTGTTGACAGCAGCGGTCTGGGTGAGAGTGTTAAAAAAGTTGAGCCCTTCATTCGTCATATTTTTGTAGCCCGCGGTTCAGGCACAGCTAACCAACAAAGCTTTGAACGCAAACTTTTTGTCATCCGAAAAAGAGTAGAGCACGGTGTTGCAGCTCTTTCGCTCAATCAAGGCAGCATGTTTTACGTGCCTTCATTTTCCTCACGCACCTTGATCTATAAGGGCATGTTGCTCGCACATCAAGTCGGAGAGTTTTACCTGGATTTGCGTGACCCCTCAATGGTTACGGCGCTCTCCTTGGTGCATCAGCGCTTCTCTACCAATACCTTTCCCACTTGGGATTTGGCTCATCCTTTCCGCATGATTGCCCACAATGGTGAAATTAATACCTTACGCGGAAATGTAAATTGGATGGCAGCGCGCAGACATGCTTTGTCTTCCACCGCATTGGGTGATGACCTAAAGAAATTATGGCCCTTGATCGACGAAGGCCAATCTGATTCTGCAAGTTTTGACAATGCGCTTGAGCTACTCGTTGCGGGCGGCTATCCATTGGCTCAAGCCATGACGCTGCTGATTCCTGAAGCTTGGGCCGGCAATCCTTTAATGGACGAAGAGCGTCGCGCTTATTACGAATATCATGCCGCCCTGATGGAACCATGGGATGGGCCCGCTGCAGTAGCCTTCACAGATGGCCGACAAATTGGCGCGACACTAGATCGAAACGGTCTGCGACCCGCCCGTTACCAGCTCACCAAAGATGGCACCATCTTGATGGCATCGGAGATGGGCGTATTGGATTTCCCACAAGATCAAATCATCAAAAAATGGCGTTTACAACCCGGCAAGATGCTTCTGATTGACCTTGAAGAAGGGCGCATTATTGATGACGCTGAACTCAAGCGTACGCTGGCACAAGAGCACCCTTATCGTGAGTGGTTGGCAAAAACCCAGCTGCGCCTAGAAGAACTACCGACCTCCAGCCACAAAGCACCTGAAACAAATCGGACCACTTTGCTGGATCGCCAGCAAGCTTTTGGTTTTACACAAGAAGACTTGAAGTTCCTAATGACTCCCATGGCAGCAACAGGCCAGGAAGCGATTGGGTCAATGGGCGACGACACCCCTCTCGCGGTGCTGTCAAACAAGCCACGCCCGCTCTATCAGTATTTCCGCCAGTTATTTGCTCAGGTTACCAATCCACCAATTGATCCCATTCGTGAAGAACTGGTGATGTCTTTGGTCTCATTCCTGGGCCCACGCCCCAACTTGCTAGCGGTTGATACACTTAATCCTCAGCCAAGGCTGGAAGTACACCAGCCTGTGCTTTCCATAGAAGACATGGAGAAGGTCCGCAGCATTCAGGAATTAACCAAAGGCACCTTCCGTTCTACCGAACTCTCTATTTGTTTTCCCGCCGAATCAGGTGCAACGGGTATGGAAGCCGCACTTAAGGCGGTGTGTCACGCAGCAGAAATGCATGTTGGTGAAGGCTTCAATGTCATCATTCTGTCTGATCGCGCGGTATCGGAAGGAATGGCGCCTATTCCCGCACTACTTGCTACGGCAGCGGTGCATCATCATTTAGTCAAAACGGGATTGAGAACCAGTGCTGGCTTGGTAATCGAAACAGGTTCAGCCCGAGAAGTTCATCATTTTGCTTGCTTAGCAGGTTATGGTGCTGAAGCCATTCACCCCTACTTAGCCTATGAAACGATTGGGGATATGAGTGAGTATCTGCCTGCTGATTTAGCTCATTACGAAGCTTGCAAACGCTTTATTAAGGCGATCTCCAAGGGCTTGTTGAAGGTGATGTCCAAAATGGGTATCTCCACCTATCAATCGTATTGTGGCGCTCAAATTTTCGAGTCGATTGGGTTGAATACGAACTTTGTTCATGAATATTTCCGCGGAACTTCCAGCAATGTTGAAGGAATAGGCATTGCAGAAGTTGCCGAAGAAGTCCTGCGCCTTCATCGCTTGGCTTACTCGGATGCACCTTTATATCGTGACTCTCTAGACCCAGGTGGGGATTATGCTTACCGTGTTCGTGGCGAAGCCCATATGTGGACGCCGGAAAGCGTATCGAAACTTCAGCACGCTACGCGTTCAGGTAGTTTTTCTACCTATAAAGAATATGCAAACGCCATTAACAATCAGGCCACTCAACTCCTCACTCTTCGGGGTTTGTTTGAGATTCGGACTGCTCCGCAGCCCATCCCTCTGTCTGAGGTGGAGTCCGCCAAGGAGATCGTGAAGCGATTTGCAACCGGGGCCATGTCTCTGGGCTCTATTTCTCACGAAGCACATAGCACCCTAGCCATTGCGATGAACCGTATGGGAGGGAAATCTAATACCGGCGAAGGCGGCGAAGACCCCATTCGCTTTAAGCCCATGGAAAGCGGTGACTCCATGCGGTCATCGATTAAACAGATTGCTGCAGGCCGTTTTGGTGTGACAACAGAATATCTTGTTAATGCGGACGATTTGCAGATCAAGATGGCACAAGGCGCAAAACCTGGCGAAGGCGGCCAGTTACCCGGCCATAAAGTCAGCAAGTACATTGCCAAAATTCGTCACTCCGTCCCGGGCGTAGGCTTGATTTCCCCACCCCCGCACCATGACATCTATTCAATTGAAGACCTAGCCCAACTGATTCATGACTTGAAAAACGTTAATCCTCGCGCACGCGTGAGCGTAAAGCTTGTTTCTGAGGTTGGAGTCGGTACCGTAGCGGCAGGGGTTTCAAAAGCGCATGCTGATCACATCACCATTTCAGGCCATGATGGTGGTACAGGCGCCTCTCCCTTGTCCTCGGTCAAATTTGCAGGTTCCCCATGGGAATTAGGCTTGGCGGAGACGCAACAAACTCTGGTACTCAATCAATTACGTAGCCGGGTTTGCGTTCAGGCGGACGGTCAAATGAAAACCGGCCGAGATGTGGTTATTGCTGCTTTGTTGGGTGCAGATGAATTCGGTTTTGCTACTGCCCCGCTGGTTGTTCAGGGTTGCATTATGATGAGGAAATGCCACCTGAATACCTGCCCAGTGGGAATTGCAACACAGGACCCTGAACTGATTAAACGTTTCAATGGCCAACCCGAACACGTCATCAATTATTTCTTCTTTGTTGCAGAAGAAGTACGAGAGTACATGGCTCAAATGGGCTTCCGCACGTTCGACGAAATGATTGGCCGTGCTGATATGCTCGATACTCGAAAAGGTGTAGCGCACTGGAAGGCAAAGGGCCTTGATTTTAGTCGTGTTTTTTATCGCCCAGAAGTCCCGGCAGGCACTTCACTGCGCTGGTCAGATCGACAAGACCACGGCTTAGAAAAGGCTCTTGATCACACGCTCATTGCAGCAGCCCACCCCGCCCTGGAGCGCAAGGAGCCCGTTCAAATCAGTACCTCGATTCGAAACTTGAATCGAACCTTCGGAGCTATGCTTTCCGGGGAGGTTGCAAAACGATATGGCCATGCGGGTCTTCCTGAAGATACGATACATATCAAGGTTTCTGGGATTGCGGGTCAAAGTTTTGGGGCATTTTTAGCTCATGGTATTAGCATTGAACTGCAAGGCGAAGCCAATGATTATGTAGGAAAGGGTTTGTCAGGCGGACGGATCGTCATCTACCCCCCCTCAGAATGCCCCATTCAACCCGCACAAAATATTATTGTTGGGAACACGGTTTTATACGGCGCAATCAATGGAGAGGCTTATTTCTGCGGTGTGGCAGGAGAGCGTTTCGCTGTTCGTAACTCTGGTGCCACGGCGGTCGTTGAAGGAGTGGGGGATCATGGTTGTGAATACATGACGGGGGGTACTGTCGTTGTTCTTGGGCAATCAGGTCGTAACTTCGCGGCGGGCATGAGTGGTGGAGTAGCGTATGTCCTTGATGAAGCAGGAGACTTTGAACATCGTTGTAATCTGGCGATGGTTGAACTCGAGCCCATTCCTGCTGAAGCACTATTAGCCAATGGCGATGAACTTGAATCGCATGGCAAAGTAGATGTCAATCATCTAGGAACGGAAGACGCTGTCCTCCTGAAACGTCTGATTGAAAACCATGCCCGATATACGGGTAGTACCCGTGCGCGTGACATTTTGGATCGTTGGTCAGAGATGCTGCCTAGATTCGTTAAAGTCATGCCGATGGAATATCGTCGCGCACTTCAAGAACTCGCTGCCGAGCATGCTGCAGCCGAGGCCAGTGCGGTAGTTCAGTAAATTAAGGAGCTGTAATGGGTAAGGTCACCGGTTTTCTTGAGGTTGAACGCGTTGAGCCAGCGAGCTTGCCTCCGGCTGAAAGAATCAAGTTTTATCGTGAGTTTTCTTTAGATTTACCTGAAAAGGAACTGCGCGACCAAGGTTCTCGCTGTATGGATTGTGGTATCCCTTTTTGCCAAACTGGCTGCCCTGTGAACAATATCATCCCAGACTGGAATGATTTGGTGTACCACGGACGGTGGCAAGAGGCGGTGGAAACACTGCATTCCACTAATAACTTTCCGGAATTTACGGGCCGGATTTGCCCAGCACCGTGCGAGTCGTCTTGCGTACTCAATATCAACAGTAAAGCCGTCACCATCAAAAATATCGAACATTCGATTATTGATAAAGCATGGGACAGTGGCTGGGTTAAGCCTGTCATTGCTTCACACCGTACGGGCAAAAAGGTGGCCGTAATTGGTTCTGGCCCTGCGGGTCTTGCCTCAGCCCAACAGTTAGCGCGTGCTGGACATGATGTTGTTGTATTCGAAAAAAATGATCGTGTGGGTGGCCTTCTTCGCTACGGTATCCCCGACTTCAAAATGGAAAAACACCTCATTGATCGGCGTTTGGAACAACTTCGCGCTGAAGGGGTTGAGTTCCGCACCCAACAGCATGTTGGAGTGAATGTAAACGCTCAAGATTTATTGAGCGAATATGACGCCGTGATTTTAAGTGGAGGATCAGAGTACCCCCGAGACTTGCCCGTCGCTGGGCGTGAGCTGGATGGCGTTCACTTTGCCATGAACTTTTTGCCGCAACAAAACAAACGTGTAGCGGGTGATCACTTAACAGATCAGCTCACTGCGACTGGTAAACACGTGGTTGTCATCGGTGGCGGAGATACCGGTTCAGATTGTGTAGGCACTTCTATTCGTCAAGGGGCTTTGTCGGTTACTCAATTCGAGCTAATGCCGCGCCCCCCCGAAGAAGAAAATCGCCCTCTGACTTGGCCAAACTGGCCCATGCGCATGCGCACCTCTAGCAGCCAAGAAGAAGGCTGCGAGCGCGATTGGGCTGTTGGAACGAAAGCATTTTTGGGTGAAAACGGCAAAATCAAAACCCTTCGGGCTCATAGACTAGAGTGGTCTAAGGATCCCTCAAGCGGTCAAATGAAAATGTCGGAAATTGCTGGAAGTGAGTTTGAGATTCCTGCCGACTTAGTCCTTTTGGCAATGGGATATGTTCACCCCGTCCAAACTGGTTTACTACAACAACTTGGGGTGGCCTTAGATTCACGCGGTAATGTCTCTGCCAATACTGATGTTTACCAAACCTCAGTTGCCAAAGTGTTCTCAGCCGGAGACATGCGTAGAGGTCAATCTTTGGTAGTATGGGCAATCCGTGAGGGTCGTCAGTGCGCTCGTGCCGTTGACGAATTTCTCATGGGATCCTCAACTCTACCGCGATAATATGAGCTCACTTCAAAACGATACCTTCCTTCGTGCATTAATGCGCGAACCTGTTGATTACACTCCTTTATGGATTATGCGACAGGCCGGGAGGTATCTTCCTGAGTACAATGCAACCCGCGCGCAAGCCGGAGATTTCTTGGCGTTGTGTAAAAACCCGAATCTGGCTACAGAAGTGACGCTTCAGCCTTTAGATCGTTTTCCCCTTGATGCAGCTATTTTGTTTTCTGACATCCTGACCATTCCGGATGCAATGGGTTTAGGTTTGCGCTTTACTGCAGGGGAAGGCCCAAAGTTAGACCACCCCCTGAGGGATGAAGCATCGATCAAGGCCTTACGCTTACCCGATGTAAACAGTGACTTACGTTATGTTACCGATGCAGTATCGCAAATTCGTCGTTCTTTGAATGGGCGGGTGCCCTTAATTGGCTTCTCTGGTAGCCCCTATACGCTCGCCTGCTACATGATTGAAGGTGGTGGATCAGATGACTTTAGGCACATCAAAGGGATGCTTTACGCACGCCCCGACTTACTCCATCACATTCTTAAAGTGACAACACAAGCGGTAATCAGCTATCTCAATGCGCAAATTCAAGCTGGTGCGCAAGCAGTGATGGTTTTTGATACTTGGGGGGGGTCGCTTTCCCATTCGGCTTATCATGAGTTTTCACTTCCCTACCTTTCAGAAATCGCCCATGGCCTCACGCGTGAATCAGATGGACGCATTGTCCCGCGTATTGCCTTCACAAAAGGGGGCGGATTGTGGCTAGAAAGCATGGCCACTGCCGGTTATGACGCCTTAGGGTTAGATTGGGCTATTGATATTGGGGATGCGAGAAAACGTGTAGGTGATAAAGTGGCGCTCCAGGGTAACTTTGATCCTATGGCTTTATTCGGATCGCCTGATGCCATTCAACAAGAGGCCGCTCGCATCTTAGAGCGATTTGGGCGTGGATCTGGGCATGTATTCAATCTAGGTCACGGAGTATCCCAACATACCAACCCCGATCATGTTGCAGCCTTGGTTGATGCTGTGCATTGTTTTAGTAAGCCCTATCACGTTTAAATCAAACTCCCGCTTGACAGATTTTAATATGATGAAAACCCTTGGGGCACCGGCTTTTCCACAAGCCAAGCCCTTTTCATCCAATAAAAACAACAACTTGCTGAAAGCCTCTAAAACAAGTTTAACCCATTGATTAATAAGCAGTAATTATTATTATCCTGTTTTTTTGCGTTGCCTTACCAATGATTCGCTGGCTCTATAGCGAGAAAGTGAGTTGGGTTATGAACACAGTTGTCCACAGGCTAATTTCTTATATATCGCTATGACCGTTCTCATAGCCCGCATCGCGCTTGATGTTCCGCTTACAAAAGAATTTGACTACCTAGCTGGTGATCTCGTTTTAACCGATATAGGGAGAAGAGTGACGGTTGAATTTGGAAATAAACTCGTCATTGGTGTTTTAATTGAGCTCGTTGATCACACTGAGGTTTTGCCAGAAAAACTCAAAGCTATTAGTTTCATACATCGCGAAACGCCCGCCCTCAGTTCTGAATGCCTTAAGTTTTTGCAATTTTGTGCCCGTTACTATCATTACCCGCAAGGGCAGGTCATTCTTCAGGCTTTACCACCTGGGCTGCGTAAGCCCAAACCATGGAAACCGCGTAAGACCGTAAAACCTAAACCAAAACACTCTGCCTCGCATTCAGCAGTTCATCGGCATGCACTGAATGCTTCTCAGCAAAAAGCAGCCGATCAAGTTCTTCAAGCCGTTCATGCTCAGCGCTTTGAAACATTTTTACTGCTCGGGATCACTGGCAGCGGTAAAACAGAGGTCTATCTGAAGATTGCTGAGGGAGTAATCCAACTAGGCAGAAAAGCGCTTTTACTTGTCCCAGAAATTAATCTCACACCGCAGCTTGAGGCAAGGGTGCGGGATTATTTCATCAACGTTGAGGTTATCAGCCTCCACAGCAACTTAACGGGTGTAGCCCGGGTAAAAAACTGGCTTAGGCTATTCGAGCCCGGTCCGCTCGTGATCATTGGCACCCGCTTATCTATTCTTGCCCCTCTTTCCGATCTTGGATTGATTGTGGTCGATGAAGAACATGATGCCTCTTACAAGCAACAAGAAGGCTTGAGATATTCTGCTAGGGATATGGCATTGATGCGAGCACAAAACGCTTCGTGTCCAGTTGTTTTAGGTTCGGCCACACCCAGCTTAGAAAGCCTGCAGCAAGCGATTCGTCATCGCTATCATCTGATCACGCTGAACGAACGTGCCAATTCTCTTGCCCAACTTCCGCAAATTAGACTCATCGATTTAAGACATTTTTCTGCCCCTGATGGTCTTTCTGATCCTGCTTTTAATGCATTAGATGAAGCGTATCAGCGTGGTGAGCAAAGTTTAGTTTTTATTAATCGCAGAGGGTACTCCCCCACTTTGTGGTGCACTCAGTGCGGATGGTCTGCGGGCTGTCCGCGTTGCAGCATACGTCTGGTCTATCACCTCCGCGCCAAATCTACGCGCTGCCACCTTTGTGGCTGGGCGCAAAGCGTTCCCAGACAATGCCCCGACTGTGGGAACTCAGAGTTACGACCAGCCGGTGAAGGAACCCAAAAGTTAGAGCAGACCTTGCGCGCGCGGTTTCCCTTAGCTAGATTGGCGCGGGTGGACTCTGATACGATGGGGCATAGCGAAGGATTTACAGAACTCCGCACGGCTCTTCTTAATCATGATTTAGATATCTTAGTTGGCACTCAAATGTTAACCAAGGGTCATGATTTCCCAGCTTTAACGTGTGTAGTAGTTGTGAATTCTGATGGGGCCTTATTTAGCTCTGATTTTCGCGCTGAAGAACGTTTATTTGCCCAACTTCTTCAAGTTGCCGGGCGAGCAGGACGGGCTAACAAAATTGGGCAAGTTCTTGTTCAAACTTATCAACCCGAACACCCTCTTTTTCAAGCACTGATCCGCCAAGATTACTTACCTTACGCACAGTATTTACTAGAGCAACGACAAGCCCTAGGCTTCCCTCCATTTCACTATCAAGCGGTTCTTCACGCGAGTGGATCCAAGGCAGAAAACGTCGAAGACTTCCTACATCGGGCGAGGGCATTAACGGGAATACCTAAGAACATTACCGTTTTTGAAGTTGTTCCGGCACTCGTCGCAAAAGTGGCGCATAAATATCGTTTTCAGATTCTGACGCAATCTTCTGATCGCCCTGCCTTTCATCGATTTTTGGCGGCATGGGTAGATGCTATTCGGGAAAAACCTCAATCAAAGGTACAGTGGATGCTTGAGGTTGATCCCATTGATCTATAAATTTGTACTCTTTCTTAGTCTCGTTCAGCGTCTTGGGCACGATATACTTACACCTCTGCTAATCGATAAAATCTAAAGACTTTGAAGACCGAGCTTGAACATCTATTGCGCTCAGCTATTGCTCAAGCGCTTCCTAATTGCTCAGTGAGTGAAATTCCTCTTGAGCGCCCCCGCCAAGCCGATCACGGAGACTTTGCGACTAGCATAGCCTTACAACTCGCCAAGGCTAATGGCCTTAATCCCAGGCAGCTTGCGCAAAGCATCAAGGATTCCTTGCCTCCATCGGAGATTGTTGAGTCATGTGACATTGCAGGGCCTGGGTTTTTAAATTTCAAACTACGTTCAGCCGCTCGGTTTGCTGTTGTGTCTCAAGTGTTGGATGCTCCTGAGCAATTTGGTCGCCACCTTGCCGGCTCTAAAGGGAGCATTCAGGTTGAGTTTGTGTCGAGTAATCCCACCGGTCCTTTGCACGTTGGTCATGGAAGAGGCGCAGCCTTTGGAGCAAGTTTGTCCAATCTTCTGGCCTTAGCCGGTTGGAAGGTTCAGCGTGAGTACTATGTTAATGACGCTGGCAGGCAAATGGATATCCTAACGGTATCCACTTGGCTCAGATATTTAGAACAACATCAGATCCTTCTTGAATTCCCGCCTAATGGCTACCAAGGGGATTATGTAGGGGTGATGGCTCAGGCTCTATCAAGGAAACATGGAGAGGCTTTTGTCAGAACTGCCTCTGACGTTTTAACGGGCACCCCGGGTCTCCCTCTCACTTCTGCAGCCTTAGATGATAAAGCACGTGAGGCCCAAACTGAAGCGCACATGGATGCGCTGATTCATTCAGCTAAACAACTGCTTGGAGCAGGTTGGGGCATTATTCATTCTGAAGTCTTAGAAGATCAGATTAGTGATTGTCGCGCTGACCTCGAAGAGTTTGGGGTTGTTTTTGATTGTTGGTTTTCTGAGCAGAGCTTGTATGATTCTGGTCGAGTTGCCCAAGTCATTGCGCGGCTTCAAGAACGAGGACATCTGTATCTTAAGGATGGCGCCGTATGGTTTAAATCCAGCGCATTTGGTGATGAGAAGGACCGCGTCGTTCAACGCGAAAATGGGATTTATACTTACTTCGCTTCTGATATTGCCTATCATGATGAAAAGTTCAGCCGAGGTTTAGATCGGATTTTAAACGTTTGGGGAGCCGATCATCATGGCTACATACCGAGAGTAAAAGCTGCGCTCATTGCACTGGGTCATGATGCGAATCGCCTCGTTGTCCCTTTGGTTCAGTTTGTCAGTTTATTTCGCAATGGTGAGAAGGTTCAGATGTCAACGCGCAAAGGCCAATTTGTTACTTTGCGTGCTTTACGTGAAGAAACAGGTCGTGATGCGGCACGGTTTTTTTATGTGTTGCGCAAGTCTGACCAAGCCCTGGATTTTGATCTTTCATTAGCAACGAGTGAGAGCAACGATAACCCGGTTTATTATGTGCAATATGCACATGCTAGAGTGCATAGTGTACTCACTCGCTGGGGAGGCGATGTTCAGGATCTGGCAAAATCTGATTTAGGCTTACTGGGCACAGAATCAGAGATTTTACTTGCTCAGCAGATAGCAAGATTTCCCGAAGTAGTTGATCAAGCTGCGCTTGATCTTGCACCGCATAGCATTGCTTTTTATCTGAAAGAACTTGCTGCTTCCTTTCATAGTTGGTACAACTCGGCACCCTTTATTGTATCCGAACAACCAGAATTGACTCGCGCTAGGCTTGCTTTAGCGTATTCCTCTGCCGCCGTTCTCAGGCAAGGTTTATCCTTACTTGGGGTGAGCGCACCTAATCAGATGTAACCGAAGGCATATGAGTCAGAAAGAGCGGAATACCTCACCCAAATTAAACATGCAGCCAGCCAAGATAGCTGGTTCGGGCCGCCCCCTGCTCACTGGGGTTCTTATTGGTTTAGTCTTAGGTGTGAGTTTATGTAGCGGGGTCGCGATTTGGGTCGCCAGGAGTCCAAGCCCTTTTACTAACCGTGCGCTGCAATCTATGGGAATTGTTAAAGGTTCAGGATTGGCTGTCTCTGGCAACAGTATGGAGGGAGTTGAATCCGGTATTGTTACACCAGCACCAGGGAGTGTTGGTGTAACGACAACGCCGTCTTCATCCGACCCTCTATCTAAATCCTCTTCTTCTGCATCTACTGGTTCTGAATCCGCTCCATCTAATGGTGACCCTCCCCTCACTGCAGCGAATCCCGGATCTGCTCTCTACCTTCAGGTTGGTGCTTTTTCGACTCAAGAAGACGCCCAAAAACAAGTTGAAACGATTGCTCAGATTGTTGGGCAGCGTGCTCGTATTTGGCCTTATTCATCAGGCGATGCGGGCAAGGTTTTATATCGTGTTCGTTTAGGCCCTTTTTCGCAAACTTCGGATACCACTGAACTTGTTCAGGCTCTTAAGTCAAATGCAATGACCTATGCCTTGGTTCGCCCCTCTGCAGGTGAATCACCCCAATAATTTTTAATATTAATAACTGAGGTTTTCATGACACACCTTCAGCGCCTATTTTTAAGCTTTTTCTTTATTATTTCGTTTTGTATTGCAAGTGATCACACCTTAGCTGCTACAGCTGGCAAGGATTACCAAATAATCAACCCTCCGCAAGCTACTAGTTCTGTTGGTAAAATTGAGGTACTTGAGTTTTTTTCATATGCGTGTCCGCATTGCAATCATCTGGAACCTAGTCTGGAAGCCTGGGAACACAAAATTCCAGCGGGGGTTGTGCTCAAGCGCGTGCCTGTTACCTTTGGTCGTAATGAGTGGTTACCCTTAGCAAAGCTTTACTACACGCTTGAAGCCATGGGCCAAGTCGATAAACTTCATTCCAAGGTTTTTGCAGCGATTCATGATACGCATCAAAATTTGATGTCTGCAGATGCGGCCATTGACTGGGCGGTTAAGCAAGGTTTAGATCGTGCTAAGTTTATTGATACCTACAATTCATTTGGCGTTCAAACCAAACTCAATGGTGGGAATTCAAAAGCGCAGTCGTATGCAATTGATGGCGTACCTAGCTTAATCATCGACGGAAAATTTAAAACGAGTCCTTCACTAGCCGGAAGTAATGATGCCACCCTTCAAGTCGTTGATGATTTGATCGCCTCTCTGCCCAAAACTCGATAACACGCCTTGGCCGGTCTCTAGGTTTTTTTGCTCGGCCGGGTCCAGGAAGCAACCGTTCGCTGGGGTGCTCTAGATAAAGTCAGTTGATTGGCCGGGGCATCCGCTACGATCGTCGAACCTGCTGCTATGGTGGCGCCAGACCCAATGGTTACGGGGGCAACTAATTGGCTGTTAGAGCCAATGAAAGCCCCGTCGCCAATAATTGTTTGATGTTTGTTCGCTCCATCATAGTTACAGGTAATCACCCCTGCTCCCAAGTTTACTTCTTTTCCAACTTGGGTATCACCCACATAAGCAAGGTGATTAGCCTTACTTTTTTTCCCTATTTCACTGTTTTTAATTTCTACGAAGTTACCAATGTGAACCTCTTCGGCCGTCACTGTCCCAGGGCGCACTCTCGCATAAGGTCCAATCTGGTTATGGGGTCCAATCTTAGCTTGTTCAATATGAGTAAAAGCCTTGATTTGGCTTCGCTCTCCAATGTCACTATTTTTAATGACGCAGTACGGGCCAATCTGCGCGCCTGAGCGCAAATAAACCTCACCTTCAAATACGCAACCAAGGTCGATGCGAACATCCTTTTCCGCATATAGTTTTCCTCGAATATCAATGCGGTCAGGATCGATTATTGCGATCCCTTGAATCAACATTTCCTTGGCCAGATGTCTTTGCCATTGTCTTTCTAGTTGGGCCAATTGCCATTGGTCGTTGATTCCTTGAGCTTCCCATTCTAGCGTGGGAGATGATGAAACCACTTCTACTCCCTCTTCGACAGCAAGTGCTGCAATATCTGTTAGATAGTACTCACTTTGCTCGTTGTCGTTAGATAGCTTAGCTACCCAGTGTCTAAGCCTTTTCGATGGAGCGCACACAATCCCTGTATTCACTTCGCAGATAAGGCGTTGTTCTGCGCTCGCATCTTTGTGTTCTACAATTCCGCGAATTTTTCCTTGCTTGTCTCTTACAATTCGCCCGTATCCCTTTGGGTCGGTGATTGTTTGCGTGAGGAGCGACAGCGTATCTTTCTTAGCAAGTTCAATCAGATCAAGTAGGGTTTGTTTTTGTATGAGTGGTACGTCGCCATAGAGTACCAGCATAAGGTCTTTGCTTGACTCCGCTTCCCCATTCGCATGAAAAACCTGCTTAACCGCATCACCCGTTCCTTGTGGTGGGGACTGCAAGACCCATTGTATTGTTTTATCTTTGAACGCCGTCAGTACCTTTTCGGCGCCATGTCCATAGACCACAGAAATTTTCGCGGGTTGAAGTGATTGCGCGCAATCAAGAACATGCCCTAAAAGGCTATTGCCTGCTAATGTTTGTAAAACTTTGGGGGTAGAGGATTGCATTCGCTTGCCTTGGCCGGCAGCAAGAATGACAACATGTAAGGAGATGTTTGACAATTTTAACCCCTAGATTGATGTGTACCTTTTTGGGGAGTTTAATGCCAAATGGATGGGGGCGTAATCAGGGTAATACAAACTAGGCATAACGTTTGATCGTCATGCCTAGGGATGATGCGTTAAGCTCGGTTTTTGCGTAGTTTACCAATCGCTGCCAACTGGGCCATCGCAACCGCTAGTTCTCCCGAAGCGCGAGCATAGTCCACATCACCTGTTCGGTTTTGCAGGGCTTCTTCCGCTGCACGTTTAGCTTCGGTGGCTTTTGCTTCGTCCAAGTCATGTCCACGAATAGCGGTATCAGCAAGAACCGTGACCATATCAGGTTGCACCTCAAGGATGCCACCAGAAACGAACACGAATTCTTCTTCCCCACCGTTAGCGAGTTTAACGCGAACAGTGCCCGGGCGGATGCGGGTGAGTAAAGGAGTATGTCGCGGGTAAATGCCAAGCTCACCTTCCTCTCCAGGAAGCACGACAAACTGTGCTTCACCAGAGAAGATGTGTTCTTCAGCGCTGACCACGTCTACGTGAATAGTTGCCATGGTCATTCCTTAATTGAGGGTCTTAGCCTTCTCGATTGCTTCGTCGATGGTTCCGACCATGTAGAACGCCTGTTCTGGCATATGGTCATATTCACCGTTCACAATTCCCTTGAAGCCTTTAATCGTTTCAGCCAAGGAAACATATTTTCCTGGAGACCCGGTGAACACTTCAGCAACGTGGAAAGGCTGCGACAAGAAGCGCTGAATTTTACGCGCTCGAGAAACAACGAGCTTGTCTTCTGGAGAAAGCTCATCCATTCCCAAAATCGCGATAATGTCACGCAGTTCTTTATAACGCTGCAGGGTCATCTGTACACCACGCGCGGTATTGTAATGCTCCTCACCCACAACTAGGGGATCCAGCTGACGCGAAGTAGAATCCAAAGGATCCACTGCAGGGTAAATACCTAAAGAGGCGATATCGCGGGACAACACCACGGTTGAATCTAGGTGGAGGAAGGTTGTCGCTGGTGAGGGGTCCGTCAGGTCATCTGCTGGAACGTACACAGCCTGAACTGAGGTAATGGAGCCCGATTTGGTTGAAGTTATACGCTCTTGCAAGCGACCCATTTCTTCGGCAAGCGTAGGTTGATAACCCACTGCGGAAGGCATACGTCCTAGCAACGCTGAAACTTCTGTTCCTGCTAAGGTAAAACGATAAATGTTGTCGACGAACAACAACACATCACGACCTTCATCCCGGAAATATTCAGCCATGGTCAAACCGGTCAATGCCACGCGTAGACGGTTGCCGGGAGGCTCATTCATCTGACCATACACAAGCGCTACTTTATCAAGAACGTTTGAGTCTTTCATCTCGTGGTAGAAGTCGTTTCCTTCACGAGTACGCTCACCCACGCCTGCAAACACAGAGTAACCACCGTGTGCTTTCGCAATGTTGTTGATGAGCTCCATCATGTTCACGGTTTTCCCTACACCCGCACCACCGAATAAACCGACTTTACCGCCTTTTGCAAACGGGCAAATCAAGTCAATCACCTTGATACCGGTTTCGAGCAATTCGGTACTGGGCGAAAGGTCTTCGTATGCTGGCGCTTTACGGTGAATCGAGGCCACAGCTTCATTTCCAATCGGACCGGCTTCATCGATAGGGCGGCCTAATACGTCCATGATGCGGCCCAAAGTTTTGGGGCCAACTGGAACTGAAATAGGCTTACCTGTATTTTGTACATTGAGGCCTCGACGTAAGCCGTCCGAAGAACCGAGTGCAATGGTACGAACAACACCATCACCAAGTTGTTGCTGGACTTCTAGAGTCAACTCTGTTCCTGGTAATACGAGCGCGTCATACACAGATGGCATGGCATCGCGGGGGAATTCGACGTCGATCACGGCGCCGATACACTGAACAATCTTTCCTTCGGTCATGGGTGTCGTCCTAAACAGTAAATTTCAAAAGCATCAAACCGCAGCTGCGCCGCCAACGATTTCTGAGAGTTCCTTCGTAATAGCAGCTTGACGAGATTTGTTATAAATCAACTGCAACTCGCCAATCACACTACCTGCATTGTCGGAAGCAGCTTTCATGGCCACCATCCGCGCACTTTGTTCTGAAGCGATATTTTCAGCCACTGCCTGATACACCAATGCTTCGACATATCTGACAAGTAACTGAGCAATCACTTCTGGTCCTGCTGGTTCGTAGATGTAATCCCACGAAGCCCCTTGCTTGCTTTCGCCCTGAAGTTTCTGCTTAGGCAAGGGAAGCAATTGTTCAACGACTGGTTCCTGTTTCATGGTGTTAATGAAGCGGGTGTAGGCCAAATGGACTTCATCCACCTCGCCAGCCGCGAACTGGTCCAGTAAAACCTTGATGGGACCAATCAGCCGTTCAAGGTGTGGGGTGTCTCCCAAACCTATCGCATGCGACACTACTGGGACATTGGCGCGATTCATGAAGCCAAAACCCTTGTTTCCTAAGGCTGTAGCGCAGACTTTTGCTCCTCGGGCCTCAGAGGCCTTAAAGAACTGAGTTACTTGCCGGAGCAAGTTAGTATTTAACCCACCGCACAAACCTTTATCAGAGGTCACTACTACAACCCCAACCCGCTTCACGTTTTCACGTTGTTCTAGAAAGGGGTGACTAAACTCTGGATGGGCTTGGGCCATATGCGCGGCAACATTACGGATTTTTTCACCGTAGGGGCGTGCCGCTTTCATGCGGTCCTGCGCCTTGCGCATCTTGCTTGCTGCGACCATTTCCATCGCTTTGGTGATCTTTTGCGTATTTTTCACGCTTTTGATCTTGGTACGAATTTCCTTTGAACCGGCCATGCTTACTCCATCGCTACCTTGGCACGCTCACTACTCAATCAAATGCGGAATGAGCAGATTTAGGGAGTGCCCGGGTTATTCCCCGGACACTGGTCAGTAAACGCCTGCTTTCTTGAATGCAGCGATTGCATCAGACAAGGTCTTTTCAGACTCTTTATCCAATTCTTTAGTCGCTGCAATCTTGTCCATCAGAGCTTTATGTTCGCTCTTAAGTGAAACACGCAAGGCTGATTCAAACGCCAAAGCCCGCTTCACCTCGACATCATCGTAGAAGCCTTTATCAACGGCAAACAAAGTGACTGCCATCTCTTCAACAGACAAAGTGGCATATTGAGCCTGTTTCATCAGCTCGGTCACCATGCGACCACGCTCAAGTTGCTTACGTGTGGCTTCATCTAAATCCGAGGCAAACTGCGCAAACGCTGCCAGCTCACGATATTGAGCCAGCGCCAAGCGCACACCGCCGCCCAGTTTTTTAATGACTTTAGTTTGTGCTGCGCCACCCACTCGGGACACCGAGATACCCGCGTTGATAGCGGGACGAATACCTGCATTAAACAGATCTGTCTCAAGGAAGATCTGACCATCGGTAATCGAAATCACGTTTGTCGGAACGAATGCGGTCACGTCACCTGCTTGGGTTTCAATAATAGGCAACGCGGTCAAGGAACCTGTTTTACCCGTTACTGCACCATTAGTGTGATGCGACACATAATCCTCGTTTACTCGAGCAGCACGTTCAAGCAAGCGGGAGTGGAGGTAGAAGACATCGCCGGGGTAGGCTTCGCGGCCAGGAGGGCGGCGGAGTAACAATGAAATTTGTCGGTATGCCCAGGCTTGCTTGGTCAAGTCATCATACACAATCAGCGCATCACGCCCGCTATCGCGGAAGTATTCGCCCATCGAGCAACCTGAATAAGGAGCGATAAACTGCATCGCTGCAGAATCAGACGCGGTAGCAGCAACCACAATGGTGTATTCCATTGCGCCGTGCTCTTCCAGTTTGCGCACTACGTTCACAATCGATGAAGCCTTTTGGCCGATTGCCACATAGATACAGGTCATGTTCTGACCTTTTTGGTTAATGATGGTGTCAATCGCAACCGCGGTTTTACCCGTCTGACGGTCACCAATGATCAATTCACGCTGTCCTCGACCAACAGGCACCATTGAATCAATCGCTTTCAAACCTGTTTGAACAGGCTGGTCAACTGACTTACGCCAAATAACGCCAGGTGCAATTTTCTCAATAGGGGAGGAGTGAGGAGAATTGATTGGGCCTTTGCCGTCAATAGGCTTACCCAAAGCATCTACAACACGGCCAATCAGCGCTTCGCCAACGGGCACCTCTAAAATGCGACCGGTACACTTGACAGTGTTACCTTCACTAATATGTTCATACTCACCCAGGATCACCGCACCCACCGAGTCACGCTCGAGGTTGAGTGCAAGACCATATGTGTTGCCGGGGAATTCCAACATCTCACCCTGCATCACGTCGGCCAGGCCATGGACACGGACGATACCATCAGTTACGGAAACGACCGTACCTTCGGTTCGTGCTTCAGCTGCAACGGGAAGATTCTGGATCTTCGCCTTGATCAGTTCGCTGATTTCGGACGGGTTCAACTGCATCATTTTCTCCATGGGTGTCTACAAATCAGACACCACGAACTTAAGTTGTTAGCGCGGCTTCCATACGATCAAGGCGGCCACGAACAGAACCATCAATGACAATGTCACCAACGGCCACTTTGACCCCACCTATCAACGATGGATCAATCCAAACATCCGGACGAATACCACGTTTGAAGCGGGCTTCAAGATCTTTTACCAGACGGCTAATTTGACCGTCTTCCATTCGGAAGGCCGAAGTTATCTTGGCATCAATTACGCCTTCGCGTTCATGACGAAGAACTTCAAACTGGCTACGAATCTGCGGCAGCAATACAAGACGCTTGTTTTCAACTAATACTTCAACAAATTGCTTTGCCTGTGCATCAAGGTGGTGGCCAACCACACCATTTATCAAGTCAACGAGTTGTTGACGTTGAATCCTTGGATTCCCAATGAGACTTTCCATTTGGGGATCATTGACCACCATTTCTAGCAGGCTCAGCGCATCAGACCAGCTTGCACTATTACCTGCCTCTTGACTTAGCTTGAAAACCGCCTCGGCATAGGGCCTTGCGACAGTAGAAAGTTCAGCCATTGATTAACCTCATAGTTCCGCGCTAAGCGCGGTTAAGAGGTCAGCATGTACCTCGGCATTGATTTCCCGGCGCAAAATTCTTTCAGCTCCCGTTACTGCCAGGCTCGCAACCTGCGCACGCAATGCTTCACGTGCACGGTAGGTCTCTTGCTCCACTTCTGCTTTAGCGGCGGCTTTGATACGTTCTGCTTCCGCAACAGCTTCGTGTTTTGCTTCTTCCACTATTTCAGCGCGGCGTTTTTCAGACATTGCGATGATTTCAGCCGCTTTTTGGCGAGCCTCAACCATAGCATCAGCAGATTTACGCTCAGCTATTGAGAGATCGGCTTTTGCACGCTCGGCGGCAGCTAGGCCGTCGGCGATTTTCTGAGCACGCTCTTCCAAAGCCGCCGTTACGGGAGGCCATACAAACTTCAGGGTAAACCAGATCAGGATCGCAAAAGTGATTGCCTGACCGATGATAGTCGCGTTGATATTCACGCTTTAGCCCTCATCAAGTTAAACAGAGATGGGGAATGCATCAGCCCTTCAGAACGGTAATCAGCGGGTTGCTGAACAACAGCAACATTGCGATACCGACACCGATCATGGAAACCGCATCCAACAAACCTGCGACGATGAACATCTTCACCTGTAATTGGGGGATCAGTTCGGGTTGGCGAGCTGCGCCTTCCAAAAAGCGGCCACCCAACAAGCCAAAGCCCAATGCTGTACCCAATGCACCGAATCCGATGAGGATAGCTACGGCGATGGCGGTCATTCCCAGAACGTGTTCCATGATTTCTCCTTGGAGGTCAGTTGTTAGTATTACTAGTTAAAAAAATCGTACAAATTGAAAAGCTAAATCAGTGGCTTTCGTAAGCCATACTCATGTAAATCACCGTGAGTATCATAAAAATGAATGCCTGCAAGGTAATGACAAGAATGTGGAAGATGGCCCAAGGTGCACCTAGGATCCATTGAACATAAATAGGCATTAGGCCAATCAAAATAAATACCATTTCACCCGCATACATATTTCCGAATAGTCGAAGCGATAAGGAAATAGGTTTTGCAAGATCTTCAAGAATTCTGAATATCAGGTTTGCAGGTGCCATAGCGGGCCCGAAAGGAACGGTGAGCGCTTCTTTGGCATACCCACCCGCTCCCTTGGCAGCGAAGTTACCGTAAATACATAAGAAGAATACGGTGAGTGACATTGCAAAAGTGTGATTAGGGTCGGTTGTGGGCACGACTTTCCAATGTTCAACCCCAAATAAACTCGCCACCATTGGGGCAAAGTCCACTGGCAGTAAATCCATTGCATTGATTGCAAAGACCCAAACAAATATAGTTAAGGCCAAAGGGGCTACAAGCTTGCTATCCCCGTGAAATGTATCGTGAACTTGTTCCTCAACCATTTCTATCACGACTTCAACCAGAGATTGCAGTTTGCCCGGAACACCCGAAGTGACTTTCCTTGCGACCAAATACATCGTGCCGAAGATAACCAGCCCAAGGAACGCAGATGTAATAAGGGTATCTAGGTTTAAGGACCAAAAACCATGACCAACTGTAAAGTTGGTCAGGTGATGTTGAATATATTCTGTAGCGGATGGGGCTGCGCTTTCGCTCATGAATCTTTCCTGTCCTTACAATTCGCTTTGTCAGTCAATAAAGCCCCGAAGTAGCACATCAACGCCGCTACGTACGTGGCAAAAAATATGGGTGCATCTAGTGGTTTCAGACGCGTGAATACCAGATAAAACATCACAATACTTACAACAAACTTGAAACTTTCCCCTGCGTATTGAGCCCTTAGCGCATCTCTTGCGGATGAAGAACCACCTAGCTGTGCTCTGGCTTGGTAAGCAAGTGCGGGAATAAACGCAGAGGCCCCACCCCAAAAACTGGACAGCGCAGAATCTTGACCCATTGCGCCCCATAACCCCAGGGATATCAAAACGGTTAATCCAACCTGAAGCCAAACAACCCTTAAAGCTTGCACCAACATAGTTTCAGGCCGATTAAACCGTTCAATTATAGTCCGGGAAGAATTACAACGTCAATTCTGTAACAAAGATTTCATGCGGCGGCGCGCAACTTTGTTTGCTATCGCTTCAAAATTGCAATTAATCCCTCTAATTGATCAAGATCATGAAAGCGCAAAACGATCTCACCCGCGCCCTTTGATTTGGTTTTGATAGTCACAACCGCGCCAAGGTGATCAGATAACGCTTGTTCTAACTGACGAATATCCCCCCCACCATGCTGGATTTTTCCTAATCCATGTGTTGACCCTTTAGCATTTGACCCGAGCTCTACCGGCTGTGCCTCAGTCAATCTTCTTTGCACCATTTGTTCAGTCGCGCGCACATTGAGGACTCGATCAATTACCTCTAATGCTGCCGCAGGCTGTTCTTCGCTTGGCAGGCCCAGTAACGCTCTGGCATGACCCATATCCAAGGCCCCATCTGAGAGTAGGGTTCGAACAGAAGGCTCTAAATCTAATAAACGAAGTAAATTGCTCACCGCTGCCCGAGACCTCCCTACTGCCTTAGCGGCCTGCTCGTGGGTCAACCCAAACTCGTCCACCAGGCGTTGCAAACCCACTGCCTCTTCTATGGCATTCAAGTTTTCGCGCTGAATATTTTCAATTAATGCAACGGCCAAAGTTGCTTCATCGGGGATGGCACGGACCAGAACCGGAACTTGATCTAAACCCGCCAAGCGTGCTGCTCTCCAACGACGTTCACCAGCAATAATCTCATATCGCTCTGATCCAATCGGTCTAACCAAAATTGGCTGCAATAAACCTTGGCCTCGAATGGAATCTGCTAAGGACTCCAATGCCGCCTGATCCATATGGGTTCTAGGTTGATATTTTCCTGGTTGCATGGCGTCTAGCGCCAGGCTATTGGGAACATCATTTGCGGATAATGGCTCATTACCGGATAACAGCGCGTCAAGCCCGCGGCCCAAGCCTTTTAATTTAACCATATTGCTTTACTCTTTTTCTGAAGGTGATGGAGGTTGCTCTGGGCCCTGGCGTCGCAGGAGTTCTGATGCGAGTTCTTGATAGGCCAAGGCGCCTTTTGAATTGGGTTCATAGTGCATGGCGGCTTTACCGTGACTGGGCGCTTCTGCAAGTCGAATATTTCGAGGAATAACGGTTTGATAAACCTTGTCCCCAAAATGCTCTTCTAGCTGCGCCGAAACTTGCTGTGCAAGCTGGCTTCGCGGATCAAACATTGTCCGCAATAATCCTTCTATCTCTAACTGTGGGTTGAGATGGTGTCTAACCCGTTTAATCGTTTGTACAAGATCCGATAAACCTTCCAGCGCATAGTATTCGCATTGCATAGGAATCATGACGCGTTCAGCCGCAGCCAGACCATTCACCGTAAGCATATTTAATGCTGGAGGGCAGTCTATTAAAACAAAATCATAGGCGTCCGAAGAACTGCTTAATGCCCATCGCAATTGAAACTCACGGTTCGGGAAATCCACCAACTCAACCTCTGCTCCTGCCAGCTCACGGTTGGCAGGCAGCACCAGATAATCCCCTGCTGGCGATCGGATAGCGACTTCGTTCAGTGCGGCTTGACCGAGCAGTACGTGATAAACGGATTGAATTAACGCCGTTTTTTCTATCCCACTCCCCGTAGTGGCATTACCTTGAGGGTCAAGGTCTACCAATAGTATTTTTTGGCCTAACGCCGCAAGACTAGCGGCAAGATTCACCGAAGTTGTGGTTTTTCCGACGCCGCCTTTCTGATTTGCGATCGCGATGATTTTCATGATGGCTCTATTGCCTCTTCAATAGAATCGAAACGCACAATGATTAAGTGGCGGCTTGCTGCTAAATCAGGAAGATCTATGGCTTCTATGGTTGTTTTGGCGTGAGGAGGTAAGCGCCCGATTTCTTCGTAGGGAACCAGTCCTTTCATTGCTATTAGCAAGCCTTGAGGCATAAGTATGCGCTCACTAACCCTAACAAAGTCTGGCAAATCCGCAAATGCTCGGGAAATCACACACTCAAATGAAGTACCCGGAATATCTTCTACTCGCTTACCCAAAACCTCTAAGTTAGTTAGACCAAGCGCTCCTTTTGCCTGACGAAGAAAAGCAACTTTCTTCTGATTAGGCTCCACCAAAGTAACAGATACGTCAGGACGGGCAATGGCAAGCGGGATACCAGGAAGTCCAGCACCTGAACCAATATCAGCGAGCTGATGTTTCTGTTTGGGTAAATGAGGAATGACACTCAAACTATCAAGCAAATGATGTGTCACCATCCTATCTCGTTCACGAATAGCGGTGAGATTGATCGCTTGGTTCCATTTCTCTAGCAAAGACAAATAGTCTAATAGGCGAGTTGAAACCTCTGAAGAAAAACTTAAGCCAAAGCGACTCAACCCCAGTTCCAGAACTTCTTTTTCACTCATGCAGCATGCTCTCCTTGGCTAACTCCGCCACCCAAGGCAACTGAAGCCGCCCCGCGACGCAAATGAACAAGCAAAAGCGCAATAGCTGCTGGAGTAATCCCTGAGATCCGGCCGGCCTGTCCCAGTGTTGCTGGACGCAGCTTGGTCAATTTTTGTTCTACCTCTCGTGACAAGCCCTTCACAAGCGTATAGTCAAAGTGCTCTGGGATGCGCGCTTCTTCAAAACGGCGCTCTCGCACCACTTCCTCTTCTTGTCTTGCAATATAGCCTTCATATTTCACAGCAATCTCTACCTGCTCAGCGGCTTCTGGTGATACCCCAGCAAACATTTTCAATGCCTCTGAATTGACTGAGGCACATGCTTGCATCATCCCCACATAGGATGCCTCTGGACGTTTTAATAAGTCCAACGCAGAAACCTCTCTTTCCAATGGTTTACCAAGCATATCTTCAAGCGCAATAGCCTCGGGGGTACGAGGGCGAAGAATCCATGTATTTAAGCGCTCGCGCTCTTCAACAACTTCCGCCTGTTTTTCATTAAATTGTGCCCATCGCAACTCTTCCACCAAACCCAAGCTTCTTCCTATGGGTGTCAGGCGCGCGTCTGCGTTATCTTCTCGCAATTGAAGCCGATACTCCGCGCGACTCGTAAACATGCGATACGGTTCTGTCACCCCACGAGTAGTGAGATCATCGACCATCACCCCCAGATACGCTTCATGGCGTTTTGGCCACCAGGGTTCTTCATCTTTTGCCCGCAATGCCGCATTCACCCCCGCAAGCAAGCCTTGCGCTGCGGCTTCTTCATATCCCGTGGTGCCATTAATTTGTCCAGCAAAAAAAAGCGAAGAAATAACCTGCGTTTCCAACCAAGGTTGCAATGCACGAGGATCAAAATAGTCGTATTCAATGGCGTAGCCGGGCCTTAGAATTTTTGCATTTTCTAAACCCGGGATAGAACGAACCATAGCCCATTGAATGTCTAGCGGCAAACTTGTAGATATACCGTTCGGATAGATCTCATGCGTATCTAAGCCTTCTGGTTCTAGAAAAATCTGATGGCTTTGACGATCAGCAAAACGGTGGATTTTATCTTCGATAGACGGGCAATAACGCGGGCCCACCCCCTCAATCACACCCGTATACATCGGCGAACGGTCTAAACCGCCACGAATGATCTCATGCGTATGCGCTGTAGTATGCGTCATCCAACACGGGACTTGCCTTGGATGTTCTCTTCTATGCCCAATGTAAGAAAAGACCGGCTCCGGGCTGTCACCAGGCTGAGACTGCAAAGAGGAGAAGTCAATACTGCGGCCATCAAGCCTAGGCGGTGTTCCCGTTTTCAAACGTCCAACCGGAAGATCTAGCGCTCGCAAACGCCCAGCCAAAGCATTTGAGGGTGCGTCACCTACACGGCCACCCAAGCTTTGACTTAAGCCCACATGGATAATTCCACCCAAAAACGTACCCGTTGTGAGCACCACAGCGCGCGCATAAACCAACATTCCATGCTGGGTGCGAACACCCTTTACAACGCCACCCTCAACCAGAAGATCTTCCACACTATCTTGTAAAAGCGCCAGATTGTTCTGCGACTCCAGCATTCCCCTAATCGCTTTGCGATACAAAACTCGATCAGCTTGCGCACGGGTGGCACGAACAGCGGGGCCTTTGCGGCTATTTAAAACCCTAAACTGAATACCCGCCCTATCAGCTGCAAGCGCCATCGCCCCACCTAAAGCGTCTACTTCTTTAACAAGATGCCCCTTACCAATACCACCTATAGAGGGGTTACAGGACATTTGACCCAAAGCTTCTAGGTTTTGAGTAAGCAAAAGACAGCTGCCGCCCATCCTAGCTGCCGCCAAGGCGGCCTCCGTTCCGGCATGGCCGCCACCAATTACGATCACATCAAAATCTTCTGGGTATCTCATTTTCTTTTATGGAGGTCCATCCGTTCACTATCATTCATTACGCAGACGGCTATTCTACTTGAGCGCAGCCCCAACCCCAAGGAACAAAACACTTTAGTTGCAACAAGAACCATGGGCACGTTTCACGTGAAACAAAAGGGCTAAGCCAGCAAATCTTTGGCGAGGTCTCTCAACAAAATACTCATGGAAGCAATTTTTTCCTCATTCTCCGCACAATACGATCCAAACGTTCGCTTAGAAGACGCCGGTAAAAAAACATCCCCACCCTTTAGGGTAAGCGGCGGAATAATTGCGGAACATGAAACCCCCATCAGTTTTTCTAGTGTATGAACCGTGCCCTCTACCGGCGCATAACTGGGATCCGTCCCCGCGTTTGCAACCCAGGCATAAACGGGGATGTTCTTTGCTTTTAAACTTTCCATTGTTAAAAGAGCATGATTAATGCATCCCAAGCGAAGCCCAACCACCAAAAGAACCGGCAGCTTCATGGCGCAGACGAAATCGCGTAGGTCGTCCCCTAATGTATTAAGGGGCACGCGCAACCCTCCCACGCCTTCTACGACCAGCCGCTCACATGCGCTCATTCGCTCGCGCACCCTGTCCTCTAAGTGGGTTAGCGAAACCTCAACCCCTTCGGCAGCGGCGGCAAAATGCGGCGACGCTGCCAACTTAAAGCGATAGACCGACCTCTCTTCCAAGCACAAAGCGTGGCGATCAGCGCAATCCAAAAAAACAATATCTTCCCAAAACGCTTCGGTTTGTCCTGCGTAATATCCAACGGGAACGACCCCACTAGCAACGGGCTTCATGCCGGCGGATTGATAACCCAGATCCAAAAAAGAACGCACCAATCCTCCGGAAACCAAAGTCTTACCAATGCCAGTATCGGTACCTACAACAAAAAACGCCTTGTTAAGCACCTCTCCTCTCCTTAAAAAAACCCACCGACCTTGCAGATTGAACTAAAAGATCAACGTCTTGAAAGGTGTGGGCGGCACTAAGAGAAATTCGTAAACGCGACAAACCAACTGGGACAGTCGGAGGGCGAATCCCTGCCACCCAGATGCCTTGCTCGGCAAGCAATCGGGCGCAACACATGGTTTCCCCTTCATCTCCCACAATAACGGGAACAATCGGGGTTCCATAAAAACGAAAGGGGTAACGCGATGCACTGACGGCATCTGACAAACGCGAAGCCAGCATGCGCAACTGTGACCTCTGCTGATCAGCTTCCTGAATCAACTTTAATGAGGTGGGGATTGCCCCAACCAAGGCAGGTGACGGCGCTGTACTGAAAACATAGGTGCGCGCGTGTTGTAGCAAGTATTCAACCAGAAATGCAGAGGAAGCTACAAACGCTCCGCTTAACCCGGCAGCTTTACCTAGCGTGGCCATCAATATCACCCGATCGGAATAAACCTGCTCTTCAGAAACGCTCCCTCTACCCTGAGCCCCCAACACACCAAAACCATGCGCATCATCAATTAAGATAAGGGCATCAAACTCTTCAGCCAACTCAAGCAAGCTCGCCAGTGGGGCACGGTCCCCATCCATACTAAATACGGCATCTGTCACGATTAAACGACGACGGGCAGGCAGAGTTTTGAGAGACTCAGACAAAGCCAGCATATCCAGATGAGGATAGCGCTCTATGCGCGCGCGACTCAAACGGCAAGCATCAATCAAGGAAGCATGATTGAGATGATCAGAAAAAACCACATCTTCTGGGCTTGTTAATAGGCTCGTAATCACGGCCAAATTAGCCATATAACCAGTAATAAAAAGGAGAGCCTCCTCAAAGCCGGTAAACGCAGCCAAGGCTTGCTCAGCATCAGCATGGCATTTCATATGACCACTCACCATAGGTGAAGATGCAGCCCCGGCCCCCCAAGAATGCGCCGCACCTGATATTGCATCTTTTAGGTCGGGATGGCTGGCCAAACCCAAATAGTCGTTGCTCAAGAAAGATAAGGAAGTATGGGGGTTTCCCAAAAGTTGGATACGTGGGCCAGCGGGCAACACCAGCACCTTTCTCTCACGCCTTAAGTTTCCTGTTTCCCATTCTGTCGCATCCTTAGCCAATTGAGACAAAAAAAGGGATTCTTTCATGTCATGGTCTCAAGAACGCTAGCCGTTAAGGTCTCGCCTAACCAATGGCACGTTTCTTCATTTAAAAGGTAAGGAGGCATGAGATAGACCGTTGAAGCAATAGGCCTTAATAAAAGTCCACGTTTCTTTGCCTGTACCTGTATCTGCTTGGCGCGGCCTGAACCTTCAATACAGTCAAATGCAAATACCATTCCCAGGCGACGTAGGTTCGCAACTCCCGAACTATCCTGAAGAGGTTTAAGTGCTCGTTCTATCCAATGCCCCCGCTGTATATTGTGAACAAGTACATTTTCTTCGCGCAAGAAATCCAACATCGCAACCGCCGCACGGCAAGCCAAAGGATTTCCAGTAAAACTGTGGGAATGCAGAAACGCTCGCCCTACCCCATCACCCAAAAAAACCTGATAAATAGCTTCGCTCGATAAGACCAGAGACAAGGGAAGCAGTCCCCCTGTAATACCCTTAGACAAACAAAGAAGGTCTGGCCATACCTCTGCTTGCTCAACAGCAAAGAATGTCCCTGTTCTGCCGCATCCGGTCGCAATTTCATCCGCTATCCAATGAATAGAATAACGATCACAGAGCGTTCTCACTCCTCGCAGAAAATCAGGGTGATACATCACCATCCCACCTGCACCTTGCATTAAGGGTTCGCAAACAAAAGCAGCAAGTGTTGACCCTTCCTTTTTCAATAAAGCCTCTAGCCGTTCCAAGGCTTGGGCTGCCTCTTCCTGGGGAGATACGCCAACACAATGTGCGCGTCGATTATCGGGTCCATCTATAACCAAAGCGGCGCGCAACAAAGACCGATACTGCTCGCTAAATACGGCTTGATCGGTAACACCAAGCGCACCTAATGTTTCTCCGTGATAGCTCCCAGCAAGACAAACAAAACGTGTTTTGTGAGGGAGTCCTTGATTACGCCAACTCTGAGCGCTTTGTTTCAAAGCAATTTCCAAAGCAGAGGCGCCGTCACTCGCATAAGATACGTGAGTCAGCGCCCCGCCCGTTAGGCCAACCAAACTTTCTGCCAAACTGACTGCGGAAGGATGTGTGAATCCAGCGAGCATAACGTGATCAAGGGTTTCGAGTTGATCATGAAGTGCTTGAACAATGGCGGGGTGTCGGTGGCCAAGTAAGCATGTCCACCAAGAGGCGATTCCATCAAACCACTTTTGCCCATTTTCCCCGAACAGCCAAGGGCCATCAGCGCTGAGGATGGGTTCAACGGGTTCCTCAATCAAGGTCTGCATCTGCGTACACGGATGCCAAACCACCTGTCGACTCCTCTCCGCCAAGTTTATGTGGTTTAGTGTCATCGTTTCTTAGGGGTCATCGGAATGCTGATTAAAGAAGTCGAATCACTTACCAATACAAAAACGGGAGAATATTTCACCCAATAAATCATCTGACGCCAGCTCTCCTAAAATGGGGTCTAGCGCTTTCTGCGCAAGGCGTAATTCCTCAGCAAAAAACTCTTCGCGTTCTGCGCTTAAAGCTAATTGCATATGGTGTGCAGATGTACGTAATGCACTGATATGTCTTTCACGTGGCAAAAAGCCAGGTTCTACTTGTGCACCCCAACCAAGATGTTCCAGGATAGCCAGTTCCAGCGCTTGAAGACCCTCGCCACTTTGAGCTGAAACCCACACACCGTCTTGCGTTCGATCTATCGGCTTGACAAGATCAGCCTTAGTCCAAACCTTAAGTGTTGGAGCATCAATAGATAATGCTGGAGTGATATCGGTTTCTGTCCCTAACAAATCCACATCGGGCGCTTTAAGCTCTAACACTAAATCAGCCGAATGAGCCTCTGACCAACTGCGTTCAATCCCCATCTTTTCCACAAGTTCTTCACTACTTCTGATCCCTGCAGTATCAATCAACTCAAGATGAATACCTCTTAGTTCAAGTTGGGTACGAATGGGGTCTCGAGTCGTGCCCGCAAAGGGACTCACAATGGCCAATTCCTCACGCGCTAATGCATTCAATAGGCTGGACTTCCCAACGTTAGGGGCCCCAAGAAGAACGACCCTACACCCCGCCCTGAGAGGATGAAGTTTTTCTGCTTCCTGAAATAACTGATGGAGTGCTTCTAGTACAGTATTTAATTGAGTTTGCGCAAAGAATACAGTCTCTGTATCTAAACCCTCCTCAGGAAAGTCCATCCCGCCCTCAATTAGAAGGCGAATTCGGGTCAAACCATCCTGAATATTTCTAACACTCGAAGAGAACACGCCGTTTAAGGATCTTAACGCCCCCCTTGCCGCAGCTACACTGGTAGCAGAAACGAGGTCTGCCACAGCCTCTGCCTGGGTAAGGTCAAGCTTTCCGTGAGCGTAGGCCCTACGCGTAAACTCACCCGGCTCTGCTAGGCGAGCGCCCAAAGCTACGCAGGCTTGTAGGATAACCCTGGGGATCACTTCCCCACCATGGGTATGCAACTCCAACACATCCTCCCCAGTATAAGAGTGCGGGGCTGGAAACCAGATCAAAAGGCCTTGATCCAGCATTAAACCCGTAGTGTCTTTAAACGAGGAAAAGTGTGCGTAACGTGGTTTAGGGGTAAACCCACCTAATTGCTTTGCAATTTCAAAGCTTAAGGGACCACTCAACCGAATCACCGCTACCCCACCCGGACCTATTGCCGAGGCTATAGCGATGATGGTGTTCATTAAAAGCGCACCTCGCCCTTGAAATATTAGTGAACTGCAGCCTTCTCAATCTTGCGGGTAATTGCCCATTGCTGCAAGATCGACAAGGTATTATTCACCACCCAATAGAGCACCAAGCCTGCAGGGAAGAAAAAGAACATCACGCTAAACGCCAAAGGCATAATCATCATGACTTTTGCTTGAACGGGATCTGGGGGAGGCGGTTGCATCTTGGTTTGAATAAAGCTGGAAATCCCCATCAATATGGGCAAAATGTATAAAGGGTCTTGAGCACTTAAATCATGAATCCAACCTAAGAAGGGTGCGTGACGAAGTTCAACTGCAGCAAGTAAAGTCCAATATAGCGCGATAAATACCGGTATCTGTATCACTACAGGTAAACACCCACCCAAAGGATTAATCTTCTCTGTTTTATAGAGTTCCATCATGGCTTGGTTACGTTTTTGCGTATCGCTTTCGTGTAACTCTTTGATACGTTGAAGTTTAGGAGCAACCAAACGCATTTTAGCCATAGATCGGTAGCTGGCAGCCGATAGGGGGAAAAACAGTAACTTAATACCAACGGTGAGCAAAACAATAGACCAACCCCAATTACCCACCCACTCATTAATGAAAGCCAATACGTGCCAGATGGGAACCGCAATAATCGCAAGCCAACCGTAATCAATCGTAAGATCCAAACCTTTAGCAAGCGCCTTCAGTTTTTCGCCCTCTTGAGGGCCACTATACAAAGGAACATCTAGAATCCTTGTTGAACCAGGAGCGATCTCTCCCAAGTCGACAATGACCCCCGAGGCGTATAAGGTGTCGGATACTTTTCTAGCGAAAAACTCCCTAGAAACGCCTGGCGCAGGAATAAACGCGGACACAAAATAATGTTGCAGCATGGCAACCCAACCATCATTAGCTTGCGGAGGCGTTTTAGCCTTCTCTTTATCAATATCTCCAAACGCCACTTTCTGAAATAGTGTTGAATCGGTGTAAAAAGATGGGCCAGTGAAAGTACTTACAAAACGAGGATCACCTGGTGGTGGCGTGGCATCGCGCAAAAACTGATAGTAGGCATGACCGGGTACTGGGGTACTCGTTGTATTGCGAATAGCCCAACGAATATCAATAAGATAGGTACCACGATGAAAGATATACGTCTTGCTGGCCTGTAATCCATTCGTTAAGGGTGCGGTTAGAATTAACTCGGCCGTGTCCTTACCGGGTTCTAACTTTACTTGCTGAGCGTTCGGTTCAAATACGGTTGTATGGTTGGGCAAACCCGATCCAATTAAACCACTTTGGACAACGTACAGAGGCGTCCCAGAATCTTGCATCAATACCATTGGATCGGAGCCATCGTCAGCAGCCAGATGCTTAAGAAGCACTAATCGACGAAGATCGCCGCCGTTCACATCAATTTCGGCGTGAAAGACGTCTGTTGTAACAGATACTCGGTTACCCTTCTGCAGGGCAGCGCCTGGTACAACGCTGGATGTTGAACTGGGTGGAACAGCGTGAGGTGAAGAATTCGCAGTCACTCCGGTTGGCGAGACAGAAGGGGGCGTTGAAACACCTTTAGCCATTTCTACTGCTGCCGGTTTGGGGTGAGGATGTTGATCCTTGTCCCATGCCTCTAAAAGCATGTAACCAGAAAACAAAAAAACAGCGAGCGCGATTAAACGATTGGCATCCATGAATCAACGAATTCCTTCAAGGGACAGGATCGTAGCCACCGCGATGCCAAGGATGACACCGAGTTAGCCGACGAATAGACAGTAAGGTACCGTAAACTAGACCATGACGATTTAAAGCTTCCAGCGCATAGTCTGAACACGATGGGGTAAATCGACAACGTGGCCCAAGAAGAGGGCTGATTAAATACTGATAAGTGCGGATGAGGATACGCAAGAATTGCGACATTTCTGCACCCGTTTAACATGCAATTGAAACTCAGCAAGATAACGCTCGAAGTCAGTTGAATTAAACGGCTTTTTAACGAGCACAACAAAATCCATTCCTTGCAGAGCGTCCGCATTTTGCCTAAACAACTCCCTGCTCACTCGCTTCATGTAATTTCGCCCGACGGCTGTTTTACACACTTTCTTACTTACCGTAATGCCTAACCTTGGAAAGGAACAAGTATTTGATTTTGCCAACACTTTAATTAAATCCCCCCCGCTTGAACATCTAAAGCAAAACACGGCGTCAAACTCTGCTGGGGATGACAATTTCCCCCAGCGCTGACCCAGGTATTGTTTAGACAGCGAGACGGGCGCGTCCGCGGGCACGACGGGCATTCAATACAGCTCTGCCGCTACGGGTTTTCATGCGAACACGAAAGCCGTGTGTGCGTTTGCGTTTAGTAACCGAAGGCTGGTAGGTGCGCTTCATGATATTTAATCCAGTAATTGCTTTAAAGAACCCGAGATTTGAGCACAAAAACCCGTTTGAAGTCAAGCATCAAAAATACTCGCAAACTCCCTATGTCCTGTGGATAAGTATCACCGGCTAGTCTACAATCTATCCATCGCATACCCGAACCTGTCACTGCCTATATGGTTCGGAAAAACAACGCCTCTGTAACTCATCCTAAAAGGCTTCTGCACCTCCATGACCTCCTTTTGGGACTCTTGTATCACTGCGCTTCGGGAAACGATGCCCGAACAACAACTTAATACCTGGATACTTCCACTGAAATTAGAGGGTGAAGGGTCTAAATTACTCTTGCTGGCGCCTAACCGTTTCGTGCTGCAATGGGTTAAAGATCGCTACCTTGACCGAATACAAAATCTTGCAAACGACTACTTTAAGCAAGCAGTGAACATAGAAATGGGCCTTGTCACTGTTGACACGACGCCCAAGATGGCCTCGAGTTTAAACGTTTCGCATCAAGGGGAAGATATCTCTACCCCTTCACCAAAACAAAAAAACACCTCAAACAATAATACGAACGGAACACCTGCTGACTTAAGTCAAGCTAACAGGTCTCACGAGAAGGGAAATAGACTAAATAGTCTTTTCACTTTTGAAAACTTTGTGGGCGGAAAGGCTAACCAATTAGCTCGGGCAGCGGCCATGCAAGTGGCAGAAAACCCCGGTAAAGCCTACAACCCTCTATTTATATATGGTGGAGTAGGATTAGGTAAAACACATTTAATACATGCCATTGGCAATCATCTTCTGCAAGAAAAAGAGTCTGCTCGCGTACGCTATGTGCATGCCGAACAATACGTCGCTGACGTTGTACGAGCGTACCAGCACAAATCTTTTGACGCCTTTAAACGGTACTACCATTCCCTTGATCTCCTTATGATTGATGATATTCAGTTTTTTGGAGGGAAAACACGAACACAAGAGGAATTCTTTTTTGCCTTCAATGCATTAGTTGAAACTGGAAAACAAATTATTATTACCTGTGATAGCTTCCCCAAAGAGATCATTGGCATGGAAGATAGACTCATTTCTCGTTTCGGTTGGGGTTTAACTGTCGCCATTGAGCCGCCTGAGTTAGAAATGCGGGTTGCAATCTTGCTACGTAAAGCAGAAATGGATGGAACACCCATTGATCGCGACGTTGCTTTTTATGTTGCTAAATATATTCGTTCAAATGTTCGTGAATTGGAAGGGGCACTGAAACGCATCCAGGCTTATGCGCGTTTTCATCAAGAATCCTTAAGCATGGATATCACTCGCGAAGCCTTGAAAGATGTGATCGCGGTACAAAAACGACAAGTTTCAATTGAAAATATACAAAAAACGGTAGCGGATTTTTATAAAATCAAAGTTGCGGATATGTTTTCAAAAAAACGCAGCAGAGCTTTAGCGCGTCCTAGACAAATTGCAATGGCTCTCACTAAAGAACTCACATCCATGAGCCTTCCTGATATTGGTGATGCGTTTGGTGGTAGAGATCACACAACGGTGCTTCATGCTTGTCGCAAAATAGCAGAATTAAAGCAAGAAGACCCCATGATGCAAAAAGATTTTCAAACACTACTTCATACTTTGAGCGGATAAAAGTGGAAAAGTACAAGCAACAAAAAACGTGTATGAACAGTGGACGATTTGGGGATAAGGTACGTTTTGTCAAAGTTTTAAAAAACAATCCACAAAACCAATACACCATAACAAGGGTTTATCCCCTAGGTTTTAAGTAGGCTAAACAGATGAATCGTTAAGAGTAAATGAACTTATCCACGGCAATACCCTTGCTCCTATTATCAAGTATTAAGGTTATATATAAATGCTATTAATCAAAGCCCAACGAGATCGACTTCTGACGCCACTGCAAAGTGTCATAGGTATCGTCGAGCGCAGACACACCCTTCCTATCCTGTCTAACGTATTGATAGAAACTTCTGGTGATCGTTTAGATTTCACAGCAACTGACTTAGAGGTACAAGTTCGGACTTGGACCTCGGTTGCCGAATCACCGGTAGAAGAGTCGGTTACGCTTTCTGCCCGTAAATTGCACGACATTTTGCGTGCTCTCCCTGCGGGTGCGGATTTGGTCATTGAAGCCAAAGAAAATCGCCTTACAGTGAAAGCGGGACGTAGCCGATTTAATTTACAAACACTTCCTGGTCGAGAGTTTCCCCAAATTGCCCTGAATTCCGAAGTAGGAGCAACCTTTCGCATTTCACAAAATGTATTAAAAAAACTATTGGAACGTGCGCAATTTGCAATGGCGGTTCAAGATATTCGTTATTACCTCAATGGAACACTTCTCTCGATAGCGGAAGGGAGATTGACCGTGGTCTCCACGGATGGCCACCGATTGAGCTATACCCATCAAGATTTGGTCGATGCCAATACGACACAAGCTGAAGTCATCATTCCTAGAAAGAGTGTGCAGGAATTAATAAAACTACTGCAACCAATAGATGATCAGGTTCAAGTGACGATTCATGGAAATCAGGTGCGATTTGAATTTGGTTCGATTGATCTGGTCACTAAAGTCATTGATGGTAAGTTTCCTGACTACAAACGTGTGATCCCTACAAACCATCAGAAGACGATTCTGGTAAACCGTGCTTTGTTACAGCAAGCACTACAAAGAGCATCCATTTTATCGAATGAAAAAATAAGAGGTGTGCGCTTACTTCTAACAAAAGATAGTCTGGCTGTGGTTTGTTCTAACAATGAACAAGAAGAAGCGCAGGAAGAACTGGAAGTCGCGTATACTAGCGAAGCTCTTGATATTGGGTTCAATATTGCCTACTTGCTAGACGTCCTTAACCACCTATCAGTCGAACAGGTTGAATGCCATTTCGGTGACAGCAACAGCAGCGTTCTGATTACGGTACCCGGACAGGATGACTTCAAGTACGTCGTAATGCCCATGAGAATTTGAAATCGATGCATAGCAGGATCCCCCAGTGACCGAAGCGTATAATCCTAGTAGCGACTACACATCCGATAACATCAAAGTTCTGAAAGGTCTGGAAGCAGTGCGCAAGCGCCCAGGCATGTATATCGGAGATACGAACGACGGAACAGGCCTGCACCACATGGTCTTTGAGGTGGTCGATAACGCCATCGATGAAGCCTTGGCTGGCCACTGTAACGAAATTCACGTCACTATTCATACAGACAATAGCATTAGCGTAACGGATAACGGGCGAGGTATTCCAACAGATATTCATCCGGAAGAAGGACGCTCAGCGGCAGAAGTCATCATGACGGTGCTGCATGCGGGTGGAAAATTCGACGCGAATTCCTACAAAATTTCCGGCGGTCTGCATGGTGTAGGCGTATCGGTTGTTAACGCCTTGTCATCTTCTTTGAAACTCACTATTCGCAGGGAAGGAAAAGTGCACGCGATGGAGTTTCGTCATGGCGAACCTGTTGCTCCCTTGGCGGTAATAGGAAATACCGATAAACGCGGAACTGAAGTGCACTTTATGCCCGCGGTGGAAACATTTCAGCATATTGAATTTCATTATGAAATTTTAGCCAAGCGCTTAAGAGAACTATCGTTTCTCAACAATGGCGTTAACATCATTCTGCATGATCAACGAACTGCCAAAGAAGAAAACTTTAGTTTTAATGGCGGGGTGAAAGGCTTCGTAGATTATATGAACCGCAACAAAGCGGTTTTACATCCAACGATCTTCCATGCGGTAGGAGAAAGCGAAGGGATTACCGTAGAAGTTGCCATGCAATGGAATGATTCTTATCAAGAAAACGTTTTATGTTTTACAAATAATATTCCGCAACGAGACGGGGGTACGCACTTAACAGCTTTACGTGCCGCCATGACGCGTACGCTGAATGCATACATAGAACACAACGATCAAGCTAAAAAAGCGAAAGTAGAAACAACGGGCGATGACATGCGTGAAGGCTTGATGTGCGTGCTATCAGTCAAGGTACCTGACCCTAAGTTTTCCTCGCAGACAAAAGACAAGCTTGTCTCATCTGAAGTACGTCCAGTTGTTGAAGAGGTCGTTTCGGCCAAGCTCGCTGAGTTTTTGCTTGAAAAACCAGTTGAAGCAAAAATGATCGTTTCAAAAATTATCGAAGCCGCCCGTGCGCGAGAAGCTGCGCGCAAAGCCCGTGAAATGACCCGCCGTAAAGGCGTTCTCGATGGTATGGGGCTACCAGGAAAATTAGCAGATTGCCAAGAAAAAGACCCCGCGCAATGCGAGTTGTATCTCGTTGAGGGTGATTCTGCAGGCGGTTCGGCAAAGCAAGGAAGAGATCGTAAATTTCAAGCTATTCTCCCGTTGAAAGGCAAAATTTTGAACGTGGAGCGCGCGCGTTTTGACAAACTCGTTAGCAGCCAAGAAATCGCCACGCTCATCACCGCTTTAGGTACGGGTATCGGAAAGGATGAATACTCTGCCGATAAATTGCGTTATCACCGCATCATTATAATGACTGACGCGGATGTTGACGGCTCACATATCCGAACCCTGCTTCTAACGTTCTTCTATCGTCAAATGCCTGAACTGGTTGAGCGTGGCCATATCTATATTGCTCAGCCCCCCTTGTATAAAGTCAAACACGGCCGCAGCGAGCAATATATAAAAGACGACTTTGAATTAAAGCGTTATTTGCTAAAACAAGGGCTAGAAGGAGCGGAATTAGTTCCGGCCGCCAACTTGGCTCCAGTGATGGGAGAAGCACTAGAAGCAATAGCGCGTGAATATCTGCTTGCCGAGGCGGTGATAGAGAGATTGTCTCGCGTGATGGAAAGCTCAGTACTTCATGCACTGATGCAAATGCCAAAAATGAGTTTGCAATCTAAACAAGACGCAGAAGCTGCAGCTGGCACGCTTAAAGCGTTGATTAATAACACAGAACTTTCTGTTCAAGTCAGCGCAAGCCAAAGATTTGAAGGCTTTAAACTTGATTTGATTCGTCATATCCACGGAAATGCCTATCTTTCTTCACTTGATGGTGATTTCATTGATAGCGGTGATTATGAACAAATTCTCAAAGCAGGATTAGTTTTACAGGGCTTGATCGGTGAAGGTGCCACCATACGCAGAGGGGAAAGAAAAGTACCGGTATTTGGGTTTAAACAGGCGCTAGACTGGTTGCTAGAAGAAGTACGTAAGAATATGAGTATCCAGCGCTATAAGGGCTTGGGAGAAATGAACCCCGAACAGTTGTGGGAAACCACAATGGATCCAACAACTCGCCGGTTATTGCGAGTCCAAATTGATGATGCCATTGCATCTGATGAGATTTTCACCACTTTGATGGGCGATGAAGTGGAGCCTCGCCGAGCGTTTATTGAGACCAATGCGCTTGGCGTAACGAATCTCGACATCTAAGTTAAACTTCCTGAAACTAAAGTATGGTATAGCCTAGTTTGGTTTCTACCTATTAAGGTTAGAGGAGTTAAGTTTTGCCTAAAACTCAAAACAAATCGTCAACCCGGAAAACCCCGCATCCCCTTGAACGGATCCATGCAACGCACGCATTCATCCCTGGGGGATTATACAAACCCCAACTAAAACGTAGCCTAGAACCCATCGCCGACAGAATGGTTTTAGGTCAGGCGCTCCGCGAATTCTGTCCTCGAGAGTCTCACTCAGTATGGACGTTACCGGTAAACCGACCGGATCCCATAAAGGTAATCGCCGCATCCAACCGTGGCCGCCAAGCGCATCTGGTTCCTTTACGTATGGGACGGATGGCGGCCAGCCCCTTTGCTTTCTTGCGAGGATCAGCATGTGTGATGGCTTGGGATCTAGCGCAACTCCCCGATACGGGTTTAAACGTAGTGATCGACGGAGACGCACATCTTGATAATTTTGGGTTGTTTGGAACGCCAGAGGGAAGCGTAGTATTTGACCTGAATGATTTTGATGAAACCATGGTTGGCCCATGGATTTGGGATCTCAAACGTTTATCTGCCAGCGTAAATGTTGCCGCTCGCGAAAATGGCTTTAATAAAAGAGAAAGGCACACAGCCGTTATGCAATGCGTCGCATGCTATCGACGAGCTATCGGCAATATGTCTGGAATGAGTGCACTAGAATTATGGCAGCGACATTCCTTAGCGGATCACTTTGCAGCAGAGTTCAGTGGGGATGGGAAAGTACGATCGATTATTCGTAAGGCCGAGGAAAAGGCCTTGGGGCAAAATAACCTTAGTTTTTTTAATAAAGTGATTGAAAAAGGACCCAAAGGGCTGCGGTTTCGACAAGACCCCCCTTTGCTTGATAGAGCTGATGAAGAAACAAAATCGGCGCTTATAGATGCACTCACCGACTACGCCACCACACTCTCACCGGAGCGCGCGTATATGTTGAGACGGTATAGAGTGGTTGATGCGGCACATCGAGTGGTTGGGGTAGGCAGTGTAGGAACACGTGCATGGGTGGTCTTACTGATCGGAAACAATCCGGACGACCCCTTGTTTTTGCAGGTGAAAGAAGCGGTAAAACCGGCTGCAGCCCCGTATGCCCCAGCCCTTCCAAAAGACTTTCGCCATCAAGGGCGTCGAGTGGTTCATGGGCAAAGACTATTGCAAGCCGCCGGAGACCCGCTCCTTGGATGGACCATGATGGAAGGCCGCGCATATTACGTACGCCAAATGCGAAATATGAAAGGTGGCGTGCCTACAGAGTGGTTATCACCAGGCCCTTTGGCCTTTTTCGCTGGTGGGTTTTCAGCGCTTCTAGCCAGAGCGCATGCACGCACAGGAGATGCAAGCGTGATTGCGGGGTATTGTGGTAATTCTCGTGCACTTGATGAATCCATTGCAGAGTGGGCAGAACATTACGGCGATCAAATTGAACGAGACCACCTACTATTGGTGAGGTCTATCAAGGCCAATAAAACGAAAGCCGAACCCCGAATTTAAACTGGCTTGACGGTTTTATAGGCTTTCTTTGCTGGGGCTTTTTTGGCCGGGGGTTTCACCGTGGTGGATTTCTTAGCGAGTGCTTTTGCAGGCTTGCTCGCCGAATCAGCTTTAACGTTAGGCGTGGCACTGGTTTTCTTGGCGGCAGTGGGTTTTTTAGTGCTTGCAGCCTTTTTTTCCGTGGTTTTGGCTTTGGCCGGCTTTTTACCGGTGGCTGCAACGCGCGCACTGAGTAAAGCAACCGCCTCATCCAGCGTAAGCGTATCTAAATTCATCCCCTCAATTAGGGTGGCATTGATTTTCCCGTGCTTAACATAATTACCGTAGCGACCCGTATGAAGAGTGATCGCTGCCCCATCTTCAGGGTGTTGACCTAAGGTGCGTAAAGATCCGCGAGCCGCAGATTTTGGCTGAGCCAAAATCTCGACAGCGCGGGGTAATTCGATGGTGTAAACATCTTCTGTTTTGGGCACAGACCGAAATTCACCATCGTGTTGTAAATAAGGACCAAAACGACCTACATTGGCCACTACTTTTTTGCCGGTTTCAGGATGCAATCCCAGATCTCGAGGCAAGGTGAGAAGCTTTAACGCGATTTCTAGAGTGACATCTGCAGGTGCCATGCCCTTGGGTAAAGAGGCCCGCTTGGGTTTTTTCTTTTCATCCTTGATCACTTCACCTAATTGCACATAGGGACCATATGGTCCTTTTAGCAACAAAATAGGTAAAGCGGTTTCTGGGTCGTCCCCAACAATGGTTGGGCCAACTGGCTCGGTGCTGCCATCCATATTGCAAGTGTAATCACACTCAGGATAACCATCACAACCCACAAATAAACCACGGCTGCCTAGATGAAGGCATAAACCCTTATTGCACTTAGGGCAAAGCTCATGAACTCTGGGCCAAGGGGCTGGTTTGCCTGCTGCTTGAACGGATTCCGAGAAGGCGTCCCAAAAGTCTTTGAGCACCGGAACCCATTCAGACTTTCCTTCAGAAATGATGTCTAGTTGGTCTTCCATGTTTGCAGTGAAAGCGTAATCTACATAACGTGAAAACCGTTCAGTAAGGTATGCGTTGACCCAAATACCAACATCTGTAGGCGTAAAGCGCTTGTTATCAAGATTGGCGTATTCGCGCGTCTGAAGCGTACTAATAATACTGGCATAGGTAGAAGGCCGACCGATACCATATTCTTCCAAGGCCTTCACCAAGCTTGCTTCAGTGAAGCGGGGAGGAGGCTGGGTGAAATGTTGCTCACCATAAAGCCGAGCCACATCTAAAACATCACCCTGCTCTAGGTTGGGTAAACGTGCTTCGCCGTCCTCCCCTTCACTATCATCCTTACCTTCCTGATAAACAGCGATAAACCCGGGAAAAACGAGGGTCTGTCCAGAGGCGCGGAACAGATGAGAGGGATCACCGGCAGCGGCTAAATCAACGCTAACGGTATCAAAACGCGCGGGAGCCATTTGGCAAGCGACAGTTCGTTTCCAAATCATTTCGTATAGACGAAATTGCTCAGGAGAAAGATGTTCACGCAAACTGGCGGGGCTGCGCGCAATGGCAGTAGGCCGAATCGCTTCATGGGCTTCTTGGGCATTCTTTGAACGATTAGCAAAGCTGACAGGGGTGGCAGGTAAATATTCAGCATCAAAATGGCTAGACACCCATTGGCGGATATCGATAATCGCTTCCCGGCTTAAGGCTACAGAGTCGGTTCTCATATATGAAATCAGGCCCACCGCCCCACCATCAATGGCAATACCTTCATAGAGCTGCTGTGCCACTTTCATGGTGCGATCTGTTGTGAACCCGAGTTTACGAACCGCTTCTTGTTGCAATGTAGAGGTCGTAAAAGGAGCCGCTGATTGACGCTGTTTGCGCTTGCGTTCAACGCGCGTCACCCTTACTTGACCGCCATGGCTTTCAAAAAGATCCGCTGCCCCCTCGGCAAGTGTGCCAGGAATCTTTAAAACTTGACCGCCTACCGCTTTCGAGAGCCTGTGCATTACTTCGCCACTGCTGCCCAATGAAGTGACAGCAAATTGCTCAAATTTTTCCCCATCAAACTGATTTAGTTTGGCTTGAACCGGTTGACCATCCTTGAGCCCTTCAAGATGAATAGACCAATACTCACGGGTTTGAAAGGCTTTGATTTCTTGCTCACGTTCAACGATTAAACGTAGCGCAGGACTCTGAACACGGCCTGCAGACAAACCCCTTCTTGCCTTCCACAAAAGTGGAGAAATATTGAAACCAACGAGGTAATCTAGGGCGCGCCGTGCTTGTTGCGCATTGACTAAAGGCTGAGCAATTTCTCTAGGATTGGCTACGGCATCACGCACAGCATTTTGTGTAATCTCATAAAAGACGACACGCTGCATGGTTTTGTCTTTGAGTAGTTTTTTGTCCCGCAAAATTTCCGCAAGGTGCCAAGCAATAGCCTCCCCTTCGCGATCCGGGTCAGTGGCGAGGTAAATGTGGTTACATTTTTTTACTGCCTTGGCGATGGCTTCGACATGTTTTTCGTTTCGTTCCACCATTTGATATTGCATGGCGAAATCATTGTCGATATCTACAGCCCCTGTCTTAGGGACCAAATCACGGACGTGTCCGTAAGATGCAAGAATTTCAAAGCTTGACCCTAAATATTTTTTTAAAGTCTTCGCTTTGGAAGGGGATTCGACAATCAGGAGGTTCTCAGCCATATTGTTGCGGTCTCTAAAAGTCTAGGCTTAATGAACCAAGGGCTCGGTGTCCCCGATGAGTTCTTCCATCAACATGATGTCCATCGGGTGACCTTGTCGCCAAAAAACCGTTAGGGTAATGAGTTTCAATTTGTCTAGGCTGATGGCACCGCCTTCAATTGCCATTGCACTCGAAATAATCCATTCGCGTTGCTCTGCCCCAAGAATTCCGCCACCTTCCAAGAAACTTAAAAAGCCCCAGCCTTCTTGGCCCAATTTATCAAACTCAGCATCGCTCAAACAACGCAGCGAAGCCTTACCCCCCGTTTCAAAAGTACCAATAGGGAGTTGGTCTACAACCTCTAACCAAGCTAAGGCTTGTTCTACTTCGTCAGGTTCAAAGCCTGCGGCAAATAATCGGTTTTGTAAAACAGCATTAGTGGGATACACGCCACTGGAAAAAAAGTTTTCGTAAACAAAAATTAGGATGTCGTACATCGTCTCTCGTTTCACTCCCCGAAGTCACATTACGAATCCTTGCCCCACATAGATCGACATGAGGCCCCTAAGAAATAAGTCGTTGATATCGCCCATCCGATAATCGAACAACTCTTCCTGCTAATTCTTCCTGACCGAGAATGGAGGATACTTGGATTGCCGTCAAGCGCGTGAGGCTTACAATTTCATCTAGCCCTGCAATTCCGGCCTGTAAAACACGAAGAACCGGATCAGATTCTGATATTGGGTCAGGTTGCGGAGAACGCAAGCCCGATAGTGAGGAATGACGAAGAAGAATAGGGGCCAGTTGCGCCCATACATCATGAACCGTTTCTACCAAAGTGGCACCTTGTCGGATTAACTGGTGGCAACCTTTACTAAAAGGTGAGTGAATAGAACCCGGAATCGCCATGACCTCGCGCCCTTGTTCTAATGCTTGTTGAGCGGTAATCAGTGAGCCGCTCCCGAGGGCAGCTTCAACGACCAAAACGCCCTGTGATAAACCAGAAATAAGGCGATTACGTTCGGGAAAATGATGTTTGAGAGCATTGGTTTGTAAGGGATACTCGCTGATAAGGAGTCCTTCCTGAGCGATCTTGTGGCCCAAAGCGCGATGAACTGGGGGGTAGATTCGGTCTAGGCCGTGAGCCAAAACAGCAATGGTTCGGCCTATGGTTCCTAAAGCACCTTCATGGGCAGCACCGTCTATGCCCTCTGCCAGACCGCTAACAATAGTGAGCCCCCCCTCCCCCAAATGTTTTGCAAACGCACGGGCATCCAGCAAGCCCTGAGGTGAAGCGCGACGACTACCTACAATAGCTAGAGAAGGATGACCCAGCAAAGCACACTCCCCAGAGAGCCATAAAACGGGAGGGGGGTCCGATAAGGTTCTTAAGGAGTTAGGATAAGCACTGTCTGCCAAGGTGAGGATATGGTGTTGGGACTTTTGAAGCCAAGCCTGTCTTTGATGAATGGCTTCAGTTTTTGGGCCCTCCCGAAAATACTTTGCCGCAGCGGGGGATAAAACCTCAGCCATTCGGCGTATAGGCTGTCTGCAAATGGAGTCCATATCACCAAAGCTTGCCATGAGTTGGCGCCAAACCCCTGTCCCGAAACCTGGAATGGCAGCAAGTTCGAGAAGGGTTTCACGTTGTGATAGTGGGTCTAAGGGAGTAGGCATTCAATCTTCAGGGAGCGAGCAAAAAAACAAACCCTAGGATAACGCCAGAAGGAAAGGGTGTACTGTTTCGAAAAACACAAAAATCTTATAACAGAAGAAAATGACAGAGGTCAGCAAGCTAGGCGCCAACGGTTATAATAGTTTTTAATTTTTGTTACTCATGTGCTTAGACCATGGCTTTACTTTCGCTACTTCATTACCCTGACCCGCGCTTACATAAAGTAGCAGCGCCGGTAAAGCAGGTTGATGAAACCATACGCAATCTGATTGATGATATGGCTGAAACCATGTACGCCGCGCCCGGTATTGGCTTAGCAGCGACGCAAGTAGATGTTCATCAACGCATTATCATTGTAGATATCAGTGAAAACGGGAATCAACTGCAGGTTTTTATCAACCCTGAAATCATTTCCTCATCTGGAGAGGCAGAGCGCGAAGAGGGCTGCTTATCGGTTCCAGGTATTTATGATCGCGTTGTTCGGGCAGACACCATAAAAGTTCAAGCCTTAAATCAACAAGGCGAACTATTTTTGCTCGAGGCAGACGGCTTGCTTTCTACCTGCATACAACATGAAATGGATCATCTACTCGGTAAAGTCTTCGTAGAGTATCTTTCGCAACTTAAACAGAATCGGATCAAGACAAAAATGCGCAAGCGTACGCGCGCGGCGGGGTAATGCGCATCGTCTTTGCAGGAACCCCTGTTTTTGCCGCAATTGCACTTAAAGCTCTCTTGGCAGCTGGGCATGAAGTGAGCGCAGTATTTTGTCAACCGGACCGCCCTGCTGGCCGCGGGCAAAAACTGTTGTTCGGGCCGGTTAAACAAGTGGCGATAGAGCATGGCTTGCAAGTATTTCAGCCTACGAGCTTAAAAGAACCAGACATCCTGGAATGGATTAAAAGCGACCCCTCTCAGCTTTGGGTGGTGGCAGCCTATGGCTTACTCCTCCCCCCGGTCGTGCTGTCTTCACCTCCTATGGGATGCCTCAATATCCATGCATCATTGCTGCCCCGCTGGCGGGGTGCAGCGCCTATACATCGCGCAATTCAAGCAGGTGATCACAAAACCGGGGTGGCCATTATGCAAATGGAAGAGGGCTTAGATACCGGCCCTATTCTTCTTGAAGAATCGATAGAGATTGGGCCCCGCGATACTACCGAAACCCTGCACAACCGTTTAGCTACGCTGGGTGCGCAGACTATCGTAAAGGCACTAGAAAACCTAGACTTTCTTAGATTAAACGAACGCAAGCAATCCAGTGAGGGGGTGCGCTACGCCCATAAAATACAAAAAGAAGAAGCAAGGATAAACTGGATGCTTCCGGCAGCAGAACTAGAAAGGCAGATTCGAGCCTTCACGCCCAGCCCCGGAGCGCGGTTTTGCTATAAAGAAGAGATGATCAAAGTAGGAGAAGCCTTTGTAGCAGCGTTACCCCCCGAAATCCCCAAAGAGACCCCCCCCGGTTTAGTCATAAATAATCAATCAGATTTGCACGTTTTAACAGGTCAAGGGGTGTTGCGCTTTACCCGACTGCAAAGACCCGGAGCAAAGATGCTTGCGGCTCACGATTTTTTGGCGGGTTGCCCTATCCCGGAGGGCACACAACTTGACTAAAACCACTTCAGAGCCTCCTGTCCGCGCTCGCGATCTAAGCGGGGAAGGAGAAAGACTAGAACGTGCGCAAATGCTGAGCGTAGAACTATTGCAGCAGGTGTATGCAGGCAGCAGTCTCGATACGGCGACGCAGCGAACTATGACGCAACTCGATGCGCTCGGTCCACATTTGAAAGCAGTGTGCAGAGATACCTGTTACGGTGTTTTGCGTCATCGCGGGCGAATCCGCGCCTTGCTCGCCCCACTTCTCAAAGATGACAATACGCAAGTGCTACTGAAAACCTTGCTTGAAGTCGCTCTATATCAAATCGCCTATACTCGAATCGCTAGTCATGCTGTAGTTGATCATGCGGTTAAATCCGCTGGGCTTCTTGCTCATCCTGCCGTTGGGGGGTTTATCAACGCGGTGTTGAGAAATTTTATTCGTCAGAGAGAGAACCTGGAGCTGGAGGCAGATCGAACTGCTGAAGGACGGTATTCGCATCCTGAATGGTGGGTGAGAAGAATGAAGCGGGACCACCCTCATGACTGGAAAAAAATTCTTGAGTTGGCGCAAACGCCTCCGCCTTTGACCCTGCGGATCAACATACGTAAAACCACGCTGCAAGGGTATCTGGACATCCTTCAGCAGAATGCTATCGAAGCTTATCCTGTCGGGGTTTCAGGGGTGCATCTCGTCCAAGCGATTTCGGTAGAGCACATCCCACACTTTTTTGACGGCTGGGTTTCAGTTCAAGATGCGGCTGCGCAATGGGCGGGCCATATTCTTGCCCCAAAAAAAGGCGAGCGGATTTTAGATGCTTGCGCTGCTCCTGGTGGTAAGACCGCACATTTGCTCGAGTTGGCTGAGATCAAATTGAGTGCCTTGGATCAGGATGGCCTACGATTAGAAAGAGTGAAACATAATTTGGATCGCTTAGGCCTTCAGGCCGAGCTACTGTGTGCAGACGCGGTGGATCTGGAAACTTGGTGGGATGGTCAAACCTTTGATCGAATTTTACTCGATGCGCCCTGCACCGGTTCGGGCGTCACGCGCCGCCACCCAGACATACGCTGGCTAAGACGCTCTGCAGACCCCTCTACAATGTCCGTACAGCAAGCGCGATTGCTTAAGGCGCTTTGGCGGACATTAAAGCCAGGTGGTACATTGCTGTTCGTGACTTGTTCGTTATTCGCTGAAGAAGGGCCTAAGCTTATTCAAGGTTTTTTAACAGAACAAGCGGATGCTCGTTTTAAAGTTTTACCTCAACCCCCATTTGAACAAGGTTGGATTATTCCCGATGCCCTGCATGATGGATTTTTCTATGCACTTCTTGAGCGTACCCGCTAGCCGACCGCCTCTTCTTAGGGGTGTGTTTTTTCTTCTGCTCCTAGCCTTCATGCTGATTACAGGAGAGGTTCAAACCGCAAAAGCCGAAGGAATCAATGTCCGCGCGGTGGATGTGGAAACAGTCGATGAAGGTTATCTTCTCAACGCCAACTTTGATCTTGAACTCACACCTAAATTACAAGACGCGGTATCCCACGGGGTGTCCTTGGATTTTGTTTTGGAATTTGATTTATGGCGCCCCCGTGCATGGTGGTTTGATGAAACCATCATTCATTTTCAAGAGCATCGCAGGCTGAGTTTTGTTCCTGTTACGCGAATGTATAGACTCAATATAGGAAGTTCCTACGAAACCTTTCCTAACCTTAAAGATGCGTTGAAAGCCTTAGCGTACGTCCATGCGGTACCCGCTTCGGAAAAACCAGGGTTACTCAAGGGACAGCGCTATGAAGCTTCGCTCTCACTTCGCCTGGATACCTCCTTATTGCCCAAACCGCTTCAGCTAGAGAGCTTATCAACAGGTGAGTGGCAACTGTCTTCTCCTATCCATCGCTTTAGTGTGAACCCTAACTGATGCTGTTTACCTCATGGCGAATGCGGGTTTTGCTTGGGGTATGTGTGCTCCTTGGGGGAGGCTTGCTGTATCTCTTGTTTCAAGCGACAGCCAACACCTCCCTGTTTGCCGAAAACTACACCATGCTCCTTTTTTTGGGGGCGACGCTCGCACTGGGTCTAGTGGGTTTGATTGCTTATCAGATTCGAATGTTGTATTGCCGATTGCGTTCAAGGGAATTTGGTTCACGCCTTACTCTAAGACTGCTCATCGTTTTTAGTATTGCGGCCTTAGTACCAGGTACTTTGGTTTACGCTGTTTCGGTGCAGTTTTTAGCAAATAGTATTGAAACATGGTTTAACGTAAACGTAGATCAGGCGCTCGAGGCTGGATTAAACCTAGGAAGAACCAGCCTAGATAGTATGTTGGATGACCTCGCCTTAAAAGGCGAAACCATGGCCGGGTCAATGGCTGAAAGTTCAGCCATTGATGAGGTGGCACTACTTAACCATTTGCGGGAGCAAGCAGGAGTAGACGAAGTTACTTTGTACAATAAAGCTGGAAAAACGCTTGCCTTCTCCAGTTCTCACCCTACAGCCCTTTTTCCTGGAGCGGGGTTACCTAAAACCGCAGCACTCAGACAGATTCGTTTACAGCGCACCTATAAAAGTATTGAGACAGTGCCGGGACAGGGGTTTTTCTTAAGGGTTGTGGTACCCGTCAATCTTCTTTCCATTAACGAGGATATGAGGGCATTAGAATTACTTCAACCTGTTCCGGCAGAACTTTCAGCAAATGCCGAGCGGGTGGATTCTGCCTGGCGCAACTATCAAGAGTTGATTCGAGCCCGAGTAGGGCTAAAAAGAGTGTATGGATTAACGCTTACGTTGACCTTATTACTAACCTTGCTCTCCGCCTTGGCTTTGGCATTTTCGCTTTCAGAGTACCTGGGACGAGCATTAGGACAATTATCAGAAACCGCTTTGGCAGTGGGACGAGGAGATTTTACCCGCTTTGCTAGGGTGACCAGTAAGGACGAACTGGGTTTGTTGGCGGGAGCCTTCAATACCATGATTCGTCAATTACAATCTGCTGCAGAAACACGTGCTCGCGATCAAGCACAGGTTGAAGAAGCGAAGTCGCATTTAGAAGGAATTCTGGCCCATTTGAGCGCAGGGGTCGTTGTGATTAACCCTGACGACACCATTCAGGCTGCAAACCCAGCAGCGAATCAACATCTGAATGGAGAGGCGTACTGTGTGCCGGGAGTAGCACTTAAAAGCTTACTTAAGGATGCCCCGGTAGAAGGAATGCGCTCTTTTGCGGGCGCGGTGCTTCAGCATTTTGCTCAAACTACCGAAGACTCTTGGGACAGTCAGTTGGAATTCGTCGCCCCGGATGGGGTGCGCATCTTGCATCTTAGAGGTTCATCTTTGCCTGGCAAGACACCGCCTGATCGCATGGTGGTATTTGATGACATTACCGAGCTACTTCAGGCGCAGCGGGATGCCGCATGGGGTGAAGTGGCGAGGCGCTTGGCCCATGAAATCAAGAATCCGCTCACTCCCATTCAACTCGCTGCCGAGCATTTACAAAGAAAGCTTGTTTCACGCCTCAATGAAGAAGATGTGGCCTTCGTGAATCGTTCTACGGCAACGATCGTGAATCAAGTAGATGCCATGAAGTCTATGGTAGATGACTTCAGCGCCTATTCGCGTGCATCAGGTTTGGTGAGTCGGAGCCTAGATCTGAATGCCCTCATTGCTGAGGTCGCAACGTTATATGAACCCATGCAAGTTGCTATTCGCCTTGAACTCATGCCTACGCTTCCACTATTAAATGGTGATTCAAAGCTACTCCGGCAGGTTTTGCATAACTTGCTTCAAAATGCGGTGGATGTTCTTCAGGACCAAAAACATCCCGAGATCGTGATCAGTACCAAACTTGAGGCGGGAGAAATTTGTTTGTCTATCAGCGACAATGGGCCTGGAGTTTCAGAAAACTTGTTGGGCCGTGTATTTGAACCCTATGTGACAGGAAAAACTAAAGGCACAGGATTGGGCCTAGCTATTGTGAAGAAAATTATTGAGGAACATCAAGGCCGTATTCAAGTGAGAAATCAAGAGCCGCAGGGCGCACAGTTTGTGATGACTTTGCCCATAGTCAACGCAGCATCAGAGGGGACTAAGGCGTGAGCCAAGATATTTTAGTTGTTGATGATGAGGTGGGGATCCGAGAACTCCTCTCGGAAATTCTGCGCGACGAAGGTTACCGAGTTCGGCTTGCAGCAGATGCGATTGAGGCGCGGCAGGAGCGCCGTGAAACACGTCCAGATTTGGTTCTCTTGGATATATGGATGCCAGGAACAGACGGAATCACCTTACTCAAAGAGTGGGGAAGCGCTGGCATGCTCACTATGCCCGTGGTCATGATGTCGGGGCATGGAACAGTAGAAACAGCGGTAGAGGCAACGCGCCTCGGGGCATTTGATTTTTTGCAAAAACCCATCGCGCTTCCAAGGCTGCTCGACACAGTGGAGCGAGGGCTGGCCAAGGGCAAAGCAGATTTTCAACCAGGCTTGAGTTTCGTTCATCTCGGAAAATCTGCCATGATGCTGGACATGAGAAAACGACTGGATCTGCTTGCCAATCGTGCGGCCCCCATCCTTTTTGTGGGTGAATCGGGTGCAGGTGCCGAACTCGCCGCCCTTTATCTTCACCGCCCCAATGCACCTTGGGTGGCTCCGCTCGATATTGGCTGGTTAGCCGAGAATCCATTTACTGTATTAACCGAAGCGCAAGACGGAACTTTGTTTTTAAACGACATCGCAAAACTAGATAAAGCCAGCCAAAAAGGGTTAACCCAACTTGTAGGGAAGTTGGATCGCCACAATGTGCGCTTACTTGCGGCTTCCTCAAAATCGCCCGCAGACCTTCTCAAGCTAGAACTCTTTGATGCAGAGACTTTGGCAAGATTGACGCAAATCGTGATGCCCGTGCCCGCATTAAGGGATCATTTGGAGGATATTCCTGATATCGCTACCGTGATCTTGATGCAATTAATTGAGGCGAAGGAAGTACCATTTAGAACTTGGTCGGCCGGCGCCCTGAATGCGCTGCGCGCCCTAACATGGCCCGGAAACTTGCCTGCGCTAGCCAATGCAGTCCGAACATTGGCATTAAGTAGTTTTGATGTAGAAATAGGGGTAGAGGAAGTCAACCGAATTGCAGCGCAGTTTACCCAAACAGAAAAATCACAGGCAATACCCTTGGAATTTGATTTACCCCTGCGAGAAGCCAGGGATTTGTTTGAGCAGGCCTATTTTGCGCACCATATTCGAGCAGAATCCGGCAATATGACGCGTGTGGCTGAGCGTGTGGGCCTAGAGCGAACCCACCTTTACAGAAAACTCAAGCAATTGGGAATGAGAACATCTGGGAAGGATGAATGAATCCTTGTAAATTAACTAGGCTAATCTGCCGTGATGTCGTAAGCGAGAAATAAAGCTCTTGCCGGAGAAAACAACATGACCCAAGAAGATACCCTAATTGAAAGCACGCAATCAGCGGATACAGACTCTCTTTTAATCCCATTGAATGCAGCCCAACCCTCTGCAGAAGCAGTGGTCGAAGCGGAGCCCGTCTATCGGGCTACCATTTTATTTGTAGACGACGAAGCGAATATTTTGCGGTCCTTGGCGCGTTTATTTCGAGGAAGAGATCTAAAGATCCTTATCGCTGAAAGCGGCGAGTCAGGTTTAAAGGTTTTATCAGAAGAGAAAGTGGATTTAGTGGTGTCAGATATGCGTATGCCCAATATGGATGGAGCACAGTTCTTAACCAAGGTATACGAAGGTTGGCCAGACACTGAAAGGCTTTTGTTAACAGGCTACGCAGACATCACTGCGACCGTGGGTGCAATTAACCAAGGGCGCATTTCGCGCTATATCGCGAAGCCATGGGTAGATGATGAAATTTTAGGTGCTGTTGATAATGCGCTAAAGCTTAAGCAGTTAAAGCATGAAAAACAGGAGCTTGAGCAGCAAATAGAGGCGCAAAACAATGAGTTGGAGCAGCTCAACCAAACCTTGGAACGCAAAGTAGAGCAACGGATAAAAGAAATTCACTCATCTAATGAGCGTTTAAAAAGTAATTATGTAACTTCCATTAAGGTCTTTTCAAACTTAATTGAGTTGCGAGGCGGTGCATTATCTGGCCATTCACGCCGGGTAGCTGAAATCGCTGTGAAAATTGGCACCGAAATGAAATTACCCCGACCCGTATTACAGGAAATTTTGTTGGGAAGCTTACTGCATGACGTAGGAAAAATTGGTTTTAAGGACGACATTTTGAGTAAGCCTTTGGCTCAAATGAATATTGAAGAAACCAATATGCACCGAAGCCACACCCAAAACGGGCAGGAAGCACTTGAAGCGCTCGGTGATATGGAAAAGGTGAGCCTGATCGTGCGTTCACACCATGAAATGTGGGACGGAAGTGGCTACCCTGATAATCTCTCGGGAGATCGCATCCCCCTCACGGCGCGAATTGTATGCGTAGCAAATGATTATGATGGTTTACAAGCCGGTACGTTAACGGTCACTAGGCTCAAACCGGAAGCAGCAGTTAAAATGATTCAGATGGGAAGCGGTAAACGATATGACCCCGTAGTGGTGCGCGCATTTGAAAGAGTCGTGTTTGGAGATGAGATTGGGGCACATGAGTACGTTGTCACAGCCGCTGAACTTAAGGTTGATATGGTTTTAAGTCGAGACTTATTTAGTTCAGATGGCGCACTCCTTGCGGTAGCCAATACGAAGTTATCGGATGAAGAGATGGTTAAGCGTTTGCTGGAATATAAAAACCATGACAACTCAGCGCTAAAAATAGTGGTAAAGAAATAATTTGCCTTTAACCCTTTAATCATAGAGATCCAGAATGTCCGTTTCAGTACTCATCGTAGATGACTCGCCAATTGCCCGAAAAATGTTAAGGCGGGCCCTTCCCCCGGATTGGGATATCACCATTCAGGAGGCGTCGGATGGCGCGCAAGCAATTGATATATATAGAAAAGGAAGTGTTGAACTGATGTTTCTAGATCTCACCATGCCAAATATTGATGGCTACGGTGTGCTAGAAGTGCTGCAAGCAGAAGGGCTGAACTGTATCGTGATCGTTGTTTCGGCAGATGTGCAGCCTCAGGCAAGAGAACGTGTTTTGGCAATGGGTGCGATTGCCTTTATTCCTAAACCGGTCAATCCAGAGGGTCTGCAAGAGGTGTTGCGTCAATACGGAATACTTGTATGATCAATGGCTTAAATGAAGATCAGAGCGCTGCACTGCAGGAGTTAGCTAATATTGGTATGGGCCAGGCAGGGAATTCTTTGGCCCTTATCTGGAAGGAGTTTGTTCACTTATCAATCCCTAGAATAGCGATGGTCGATGCTTCTCGTCTGCCAGATTTAATTCTGAGTTTTGTGGGCGATACGGCGGTAAGCGCTTCTCGTCAAGCCTTTCATGGCGGTTTTAGAGGCGAAGTGCTGGTTGTAGTGACAGCCAGGGATCGCAATGGTCTTGCGCAGTTGATGGGCTACGAAGGTCAGCTCGATGCCGCAGAGCGTGAAGAGGTATTGCTGGATATCGTTAATATTTTGGGTGGCGCTTGCGTGGGTGGGATTGCGCAACAAGTAAGCGCAGAGATCGGCTTTAGCGCTCCATCATTAATCGGTGAAGATCTTGATCCGCTTGATGTGATCAACCCAGAGCAGTTAGCTATTGATACCGCCCTAAGTTTGGAGGTGTGTTTTCAGGTAGAAAATAGAAGCTTAACCGCACACTTGGTTATTTTGTTACCGAATAACGAGGTTGGGGCTTTAGCAGACCTGCTTGATCAATTCCTTTGCACGCTTGAAGCCTGAGTTTTTCTGAATGAACGATGAGTACAACACAATTCTTGCAGACTTTATCGTTGAGCGATTGGAGTTAGGGGTTTTTGCTGTAGATGCGCAGTTTAACATTGTGTTGTGGAATCGATTTATGCATACCCACAGCGGTAAAAGTGCGCAAAGCCTAAAGGGGTCTAATCTTTTTACGACCTTTCCTGAGCTCCCTGAGTCGTGGTTAAAGCGCAAGATAGAAAGCGTGTTTGCGTTGGGTAATTATGCGTTTACCTCATGGGAACAGCGGGCCTATCTTTTTCGCTTTAAGCACAATCGGCCTATTACGGGTGGTGTGGAGGCGATGTTACAAAACTGCACTTTTCTGCCTTTGAAAGACGAAAAGGGAAAAGTAGAGTTTGTGGTGATCACCTTGCAGGATTGCACGGATAATGCGTTGATACAGCAGCGGCTGGCTGAAGCAATCACCATTTCTGACGAAGAGCGTCGCAAACAACAAGAATTAATCGTTAAGTTAGAAGACGCAAAAAACCAACTTTTTCAATCAGAAAAGCTTGCCTCAATCGGACAATTGGCAGCGGGGGTAGCGCATGAAATTAATAACCCCATTGGTTTTGTTAACTCCAACCTAGGCACCCTTGAGCGCAACGTTACTGATTTAATGAAATTGATGGCGGTGTTTGAAAGCAAAGAAGCTGAGCTGCCTGAAGCTGCGCAACAAGAACTCAGCAAAATTAAAAAAGATATTGATTTTGAATATGTAAAAGAAGATTTGGCTGCCCTCATTAATGAAAGCAAAGAAGGCCTGGGTCATGTTCGTCGCATCGTAGCCGATCTAAAAGACTTTTCGAGGGTAGATCAAAGCGGTTGGCAAATAGCAGATCTAGAAAAATGCATTGATACCACGCTAAACGTTGTATCCAACGAGATTCGTTACAAAGCAACGGTAGTGAAAGAATATGGCCATCCTCCCCTCGTTGAATGTGTTCCCGGACAAATTAATCAGGTATTGATGAATTTAGTGGTGAATGCATCCCAGGCTTTTCCTGAGCGCGGGCAAATTACGCTGCGCACCGGCGAGGAAGGGATGTATGTTTGGATTGAGGTGCAGGATGATGGAGTGGGTATCCCCTCTGAAAACTTGCAACGTATTTTTGAGCCTTTTTTTACCACCAAGCCTGTTGGTACGGGCACGGGGCTGGGTTTATCCGTTTGCTACAATATTGTGCGTAAACATGAAGGTGAGTTAACTGTTCGTAGTGAAGTGGGCAAGGGAAGTTGTTTCCGCATCTTGTTACCTATTTTTCATGGCAAGATGGGCGAATCTGAAGAATTGGAGGCCGCTCACAGCGTGCCGCAATAAAATAAGCCATGAATGCTGAAGACATCACCTCGGGGGAAACGTTACTGCAAGCCGCAGCAGGTGGCACTTTATTGGTGGTGGACGATGACGAAAATATTATTTCTGCCTTAAAGCGTTTGCTGCGCCGAGATGGATACCGCGTACTCACGGCAACCAGCGGCAAACAAGGCTTAGAGATATTGCTTCGCGATATGGTCGATGTGGTGATCTCAGATCAACGCATGCCAGAAATGACTGGCGTAGAGTTTCTGCGACAAGCCAAATCCATTTGTCCCGATACCGTTAGAATTGTGCTTTCAGGCTATACCGAGCTTGCCTCGGTGACAGATGCAATCAATGAAGGTGCGATTTATAAGTTCCTGACCAAGCCTTGGGATGATGGGCTGCTGCGTGCCAGCATTCATGAGGCTTTCCAACGCAAATTACTGAATGACGAAAATCGACGGCTCACGCAACAACTGAGTTTGGCCAAGGACCAACTTCAACGACAAAATGAACGCTTACAGGCGGCCCTTGCAGATCAGAAAATGGCAATGCTCCTGGGGGAAAAAGTATTACGACTCGCCAAAGATGGTTTGGATCAATTGCCTATACCTGTAATAGGGATAGATACAGGATCGCGCGTCGCTTTTGTCAATTTTGCGGCCATGGAAGTCGCCCCTGAAAATACTTGGAAAATCGGGGAATTGGCCCAGTTGGGATTACCCACTATTGTGTCTGAGTGCGTTCGAATCGCGCCTGTTCAATTTACTATTCCTGAACTTTTTGGCAAGGGTTGGATATTGGATGCGCGCCCCTTAGGAACCCGCGACTCCCCCCGGGGTACGCTTGTTACCCTCATCCCTGTGTCGCCCACCGCTCAAGTAGGGATCACTGCGACAACTCCGACAGTTTAAGTCACGCTGGACCTCAGCGCAGGGTCAGAAATCCCCAACTGCTTGAATCCCTTTTGTCTTAATTGACATGCATCACAAGAGCCGCACGGAAGACCAGAAGCGCTGGGGTCATAACAACTGATGGTGAGGCTATAGTCCACCCCAAGCCGCAGTCCTTCCTGAATGATTTCTGCTTTGGACATGGCAATCAAGGGGGTATGAATTTTCAGCGGCTTCACACCCTCAACGCCTGCACGTGTGGCGAGATTCGCCATCTGCTCATAAGCAGCAATGTAGTCCGGCCTACAGTCAGGGTATCCAGAATAATCTAGTGCATTCACACCAATAAAGATGTCGGTGGAGTCAAGAACTTCGGCCCAGGCCAAAGCAAAGCTTAAAAACACCGTATTACGTGCAGGCACATAAGTAACGGGAATGCCGGTGCCTAAGTCAGCAGGTAGGCGATCTTTGGGCACATCAATATCTGCAGTGAGTGCGGACCCACCAAAGGTGCGCAAATCAATGTCCACTACTACATGCCGGGCCGCCCCCATTTTGAGTGCGATTTTCTCAGCGCAGAGTAATTCGTGGGCATGACGTTGACCATAACGGAAACTCATACAATAGGTATCAAACCCCGCCTCATGAGCCATCGCCATCGTGGTGGAGGAATCTAAACCCCCGCTCAGCAAAACAACGGCACGTGCTTTCATCCTGCAAACTCCCAACAAGAATCGTAAACCTATCATTATCCACCAAAGCAACAATCATCCGGGGCAGAGAGGCGTTACAATCCAGAATGAAGATGACGAAGGGGAACACCATGCAAGAACTGCACTATACCGAAGACCATTCTTGGCTTAGAGAGGAAGGGGATGGTTTCATTACTATTGGAATTACGGATCATGCACAGGAACAATTGGGTGACGTGGTTTTTGTCCAATTGCCGGAAACGGGCCACCTTTTTTCAATTGGGGATGAGGTCGTAGTGATTGAATCTGTTAAAGCGGCGGGAGACATTCGGATGCCGGTGAATGGGCGTATTGAGGTCGTTAATCATGCTTTGGTAGATGAGCCAGGTTTAGTCAATACCCTGCCAGAAGCAGAACGATGGTTTCTTAAAATTAAAGCAGACCAACCTGCTCTCCCTGAAAAGCTGATGGATGCACAAAGCTATTTAGCTCATCTGGGTTGATACAAAAAGTCACGACTAAAATCTTGAGGCCTCTCTCAAAATCTAAGCTCATGGCATTTCGCCAATGCCCACGAAGACTTTGGCTTGAGGTACATCAACCTGATCTGAAAGAGGACTCTCCTGCCACTGAAGCCAAATTTGCAGTGGGAGATTTGGTTGGGGAGCTGGCTAGACTACTCTATGACCCCGAGGAAAATGGCGTACTGGTTAAAGTGATGGAAGAAGGCCCTGATGCGGGTGTGGAGCGTACCCAAGTTTTACTGGATAAGCGGGTCCCCATTTTTGAAGCGGGCTTTGAAAGTGCCGGAGCACGGGCGTTTATTGATATTCTTCGCCCAGCAAAAAAATCGGGGCAGCGGTGTTGGGAATTAATAGAAGTGAAGTCCTCTACCAGCCTGAAAGGGAACCACCGAGACGATGTGGCAATTCAGGCTTACGTTGCTCACCAAGCCCAAGTCAATCTGAGCGCGGTAAAGGTAGCCCATATCGATACTAGTTTTATCTATAAGGGACAAGATCAGTATGACGGTCTTCTTAGGGAGGTAGATTTAACCCAGGAAGCCCTGAGCCGATTTGACGAAGTCACAGACTGGGTCAGTGATGCACAAGAGATTGCAACCTCCGAAGATATGCCCACTATCCTGACTGGTATGCAGTGCCGTAGCCCGCATCCATGCGGTTTTCTTAAGTTTTGCCGAACGCAAGAGAACCCTGTGGCTTATCCGGTAGATCTCTTGCCTCGCGTGCAAGGAGAATTGCGGCGCTGGATGCAAGCGCATCAAACGCGGGAATTAAGTGAGGTGCCAGATGAAAAACTGTCCCCTCTTCAACAGCGCGTAAAAAACTGCACGCTATCCAATACTCTTTATTTTGATCCGGAGGGCGCGCAAAATGATATCAACGCTGCTCCGCTTCCGCATTGTTTTCTGGACTTTGAAGCTGTTCAACTTGCCGTTCCCATTTGGCCGGGCACACATCCCTATCAAATGTTTCCATTTCAATTTAGCCTTCATGTTCGCCGTCAAGATGGGGAACTTGATCACCATGAATTCATGGATCTCTCTGGTAATGAGCCCTCGCGGGCATTTGCAGAGGCTTTGGTTGCGGCTTGCCCAGAACAAGGGGCTATATTTGTATGGAATGCGAGCTTTGAATTAACCCGCCTTGCGGTATTGGCTCAGCAATATGGGGATTTACGTAAAGCCCTAAGCCAGATTCAGGATCGTATTGTTGATTTACTCAAAATTGTAGAAAAACGCTATTACCATCCAGGTCAAAGGGGAAGTTGGAAGCTAAAACGGGTGCTGCCAACCCTGTCTTCAGACCTAAACCATGCGCACTTAGATGGAGTGAAAGATGGATATATGGCTGTGCTAGCCTATGTTGAAGCGATTCAACCTGAAACCTCACCCCAAAGACGGGCCCAGATACAACAAGAACTATTTACTTACTGCAGGCTCGATAGCCTTGCACTCGTGACCATATTCAATGCTATGGTTGGCACTATTAAAACCGAAACTTCCGATATCTCCCCATGCCATGTCTAAACCAGAATCCTTAAATAACGATCAACTGATCAGCCAGTTGCAACGTGAACTGGAGACCTTAAAAGACGGTCATCGTGCCGCTCGAGACGCGCTTGAAGTTGCGCATAACGAACGTGCTGCTGCGCTTTTAGAGTTAACGCATTCGTTTGATGCCGAGATTGTGCATCTTAAAGAGACCGTTCAGGCCTTGAGAGAAGCCCTTGAAAAACAACGATTGCAAAACCTTGCCGACCAAGAAGCCGAGCATACCGCGCACATTCGTGAGGTCACGCAGTTACAGAAATCCATTGATGAGCTCCGCAGACAATTAGAATCAAGAGAGATTTACCATCAGCAGAAAAATACACTGTTGGCCCAGACCGAAGATAACGAAAAGGGCCTGCTTCAAGAAACTATCAATTCGCTTAGGCTGGCTTTAGAGCAGCAAAGCACTCAACTGAAGAGCTAAACGAACATGGCTAAAGACAATTCTGAAAACCTCATCACCAAGACAGAGACAAAAAAGCCCATAAAGCGATTGGCGGCGCATCTTGCCCCCCCCGCTGAGTTACTTCAATTAATGCATAGGTTGTCTGGCTGCGAAGCACTGGATGCCATGATCGAAGTATTCGTTGCTGAAGTCAGCCATGCGGTAAAAGCAGATCGTTCTACCCTATTGATGAATGATGTCACTACCGATGAGTTGTTTGCTCGCTACGCGCAAGGTGGGGTCACCAATGAAATTCGTTTTCCCAATCGTTTAGGTATTGCAGGCGCCGCGTTCACATCAGGAGAGCCCATCCTAATTGAAGACGCTTACCAAGACCCAAGATTTAACCAACGCATTGATGATCAAACAGGCTATCGCACGCGATCCATTATGGCCGTGCCATTGCGCACCATTCGAGGCAAATTAATTGGGGTCGTGCAGTGTTTGAACAAAATGGATGGCGAGTTCGTTCCGCTCGATGTAGAGACGGTCAATCAGTTGATTGAAAGCTCTTCAACCATTCTGGATGGCGCGCTTGCCTTAGAACAAGCGCGGACTGCCCGCGATGTAGAGCGCCAATTCCTGCAAATCGTATCCGATATGACTTCCGATCTTGATCTGGCCTCATTACTTAAAAAAGTAATGGGAGAAGCCAGGGACATGTTATCGGCGGAGCGCTCCACTTTATTTTTAAATGATGAAAAGCGGAATGAGCTGTGGTCACAAGTGGGGGAAGGTTTGGGTTCTACAGTGATCCGTTTTCCTAACCATCTTGGAATTGCGGGTGCGGTATTTACCAGCGGTAAATCGATTAACATCCCCCATGCTTATGCCGACTTAAGATTTAACCCCAGCTTTGATCGCCAGACAGGTTTTTTTACTCGATCGATATTATGTGTACCGGTATTGAATAAAACTGGCCGCATTATCGGGGTTACCCAAGTACTGAATAAACGGGGCGGGCCGTTTACTGCAGAAGATGAGCAGCGATTAAGAGCTTTTACGGCACAAATTGCGATCGGTCTAGAAAATGCCAAGCTATTTGCTGATGTCACCAATATGCGTAATTACAACCAAAGCATATTGGAAAGTATGAGCAATGGGGTAATTACCATTGATGACGAAGGGCTCATTGCAACCTGTAATATTGCGGGTGCCCGCATTATGCGAATAGACAAACCTGAAGATATCCTTAAGCATAAATTTGAAGAGTTTTTTGGTGGCCCCAATGCGTGGTTGAGTGAACGTATCAAGCGGGTAGAAAAACCAGAAGACCAAGAAGTGGCCATGGACGCCACTTTAGAATTTGCCGGCGAATCCATCTCTGCCAACGTATCAGTATCGCCTTTGATTGGCGAGGAAGAGAAAAAATTGGGCGCGATGGTGATGATTGAAGACATTAGCGGCGAAAAAAGGATGCGCGCCACGATGTCTCGTTACATGGATCCAGGTTTGGCCGATCAGCTCTTATCAGGCGGCCAAGATGCTCTGGGTGGCCAAAGTGTAGAAGCGACAATTGTGTTCACTGATGTGCGAAGCTTTACCACCCTCACTGAGGCCTTAGGTGCACAGGGCACCGTAGCCTTGTTAAATGAGTATTTCACGCTGATGGTGGATTGCATCACCAAAGAAGGCGGGATGCTTGATAAGTTTATTGGTGACGCCATCATGGCTGCATTCGGCTTACCTGTTGGGCATGGCGATGACGAAGACCGAGCCGTTCGTGCTTCTATTCAAATGCTGACCGAACTCAACCTTTGGAACAGCCATAGAAACAGCCAAGGCCTGCCATCAGTAGAGATGGGCATAGGTATTAATACCGACCATGTAGTATCAGGAAACATTGGATCGCCTAAACGCATGGATTACACAGTCATCGGTGATGGAGTGAATTTGGCCGCACGATTAGAAGGAGCCTGTAAAGAATACTCCGCAAAACTCCTGATCTCTGAATCTACCTTTAGTCGTTTAAAGGGTTCTTATCGTATTCGAGAAGCAGACAAGCTGATAGTGAAAGGTAAAACGAAACCAGTGACAATTTTTGAAGTGTTAGATCATCGCCAAGATATTCCTGGCAGTGTGTTGATGGATATGCTGACAGCCTTCCGAGCAGGCTTAGGGGAATATCGTGAGGGAAATTGGGATCGCGCTATTAAGTGCTTTAACGAGGCACTGAAAGCACATCAAGGTGATGAGCTGAGCCGAACCTATATCGCCCGTTGCGAAAAACTTAAGCTTGATCCTCCCAAAGATTGGGAAGGTGTATTTGTAATGAAATCTAAATAAAAACTAGTGCTGTGAGGATACGGCTTGCAGGATAGCCATTACCCGGCGGGAGGCTTGAGTACGAATGCTATCGCTATAAAAAGCTCCAGATTGACCGCATTCTAACTGTTGAATTTGCGTTATTGATAGGCAAGCCTTTCTCGCTAAGGTAGGGATATCTAAACCTGCGGCAAGGCGTAAGTGTTGTAGCGTTTCTTGTGAGGAAATCAAAGTGTCATGCGCTTGATCGTGACCGTCCATTTTTCTCCCCGAAATGCTTAAGTTTATTTACCCAACAATGCTCATTGACGGTTGTTTAATGCAAATTCGCGAAAAACCGCATAAGCCGATGAATTTGATGCTTTGTTTCAATATTTATTCGGAACTTATGCGGATGCGGGTAAAAAGTCAAGTATTATTTGAACAAATGGATCGGATTAATAAAAAATGGCTCAGTACTACATTGATTATCCGCAGGAAGAAGATGGAAAAATGCATAGTTACCGTTGTAAGCATTGCAAACTTAATACCTTGGTGATTAATGGTTTGCTTGAAAACCATGAGCCGCATTGCGCTTACCGGATGGAACAGGAAGTAGCCTTGCATCAGGCCATGCTGAGTGGGCAGAATAATAAAATTGGATTGGGCGGGGTAGACGAGGCGGATTAAACGATTTATGAATGGGGCATTGCTGCATGCTCTTGCCCGGGCGCGCGCCAGGAACCGTCTATGGGTACGCCAACTAAATTGGCCACGGCCGCCTCTGCCCGCCGTGTAATCTCGCGACGATGGGCTTGATCCGTTTGAATGGGCTGCCCAAAGCGTACTGACACATTCAAGCTGTGGCGGCGGATTGAGATCAGCAAAGAATCCAGAAAGGTTTGCTCCCCAATAAATGGGATTGCCATGTCTCTTTGACCCAAACTATCCACATAACTTAAGGCGACAGGCACAATAAGCGCTTCACTGTTCACGGCCGGCTGCAGAAGAGGGCTGAAAAAAGGTAACAAGACCGATCCATCACTCGTCGTACCTTCAGGAAAAATCCCGATCACTTCTCCGGCTTCCATTACGGCAAGCATTTCAGCGCCAATATGAACGGTGTCACGTTTTCGGGATCGGTTAATGAACAAAGTTCCTGAACGGCTGGCTAAAAACCCAGCAATTGGCCAATTTTTAACCTCTGCCTTCGAGACAAAACGTAGAGGTTGTACACTCAAGATCACAAAGATATCCAGCCAAGTAATGTGATTTGACACCAACATGTAGCGGCCGGGTGCGCTAGGCCAAACTCCATGAGCCTTCAGTTTGATTCCCAAACACCAAACAAACCAGCGAGCCCAAGCGCTACTGGCCTGTGTTCGATGTTTAGCCCCTATTAAAGGGAACAGAATCAGACACATTAAAACCCCTTGTGCAATGCACAGCAGGCTGAAGATGAGCCTCAGTCCCACCTTCCAGCTTGCTGCAATTTCACGCTGAGGCTCCTGCTGGTCTACCAGGATAGAACGCATTCTAGGAGGTCAATTAAAAAAGAGATTCACCAAAAGCCGCCAGGAACTTTGCCTGCAATTCGGCATGGCTAGGCGCATGGTTTTGTCCGCCACGTGATGCAATCTTCATTGAGCCCATAAGAGAAGCGAGTCGGCCTGTTTTTTCCCAAGACCATCCCTGAGAGAGCCCAAACAAGATGCCTGCACGATAAGCATCACCACATCCAGTAGGATCAACAATAGCTTCAGGCTTAACGGGGGGGATAGAAATTTCAGAGCCTTCGGTATAGATGGTCGAGCCTTCGGCGCCACGGGTCACAATGGCGGCATCGACATGGCTTGCAAGCTCAGCAAGACTTTTCTGCGTTTTTTCAACGAGTAGCTCTGCTTCATAGTCATTCACAGCAAAATAACTAGCGCCTGCAAGGAAGTATAAAATTTCTTCGCCCGTCAACATAGGTAGCCCTTGGCCGGGATCAAATAAAAAGGGAATACCGGCTTGTAAAAACTCTTGAGCGTGTTGCAACATCCCCTCACGCCCATCGGGGGCAATAATGCCATAGCGTGTCCCGGCCGCATCCGCAACATGATTCAAGTGACTGAAATTCATGGCGCCTGGGTGAAAAGCGGTGATTTGATTATCGTCCAGATCAGTCGTGATAAAAGCTTGTGCTGTGAAAGTCTTTGGGATTTCACGAATACAGTGTCGTGAAATACCTAAGCTATCAAGACGAGATGCATAGGGGCTAAAGTCTTCTCCCACTGTAGCCATAATCATGGGGTCACCACCCAATAGCTTTAGGTTATAAGCAATATTTCCCGCTGTGCCGCCCCACTCCTTGCGCATTTCAGGAACAAGAAAAGCCACGGAGAGCATATGAATTTTTTCGGGAAGGATGTGGTTCTTGAAACGATCAGGGAACACCATGATGGTGTCATAGGCAAGGGAACCACAGATAAGGGTTTGCATGTCATCACACTTTTAGGGAAAAATTATTTGAGGAGTATAGCAAGAGAGAACCCTCCTGCCGGAGGAGTATGGTCTAGCAGTAGCGGCTTATTGTGATCGACGCGCGGTCACGGCAGGAAGAATCGCCTGGGTATCCGCGTGCACGGTTTTAACAAGTGCGCGCTCCATGTCATCCAGCACCTGCTCCCAGCCTAAAGGCTCACAGGTTAATACGGCCCCGGCCCTGATACGTGACCGAAGGGAGGCAGACTGGGCCAAGCTTTGCGCCGCCTGAATGAAGGCGGGAGTATCGTCATAGGGAACGAGTAAGCCCGATTCTTGATGGGTCATATGCTCCGCGGCGGCCGCATAGTCATACGCGACCACCGCAAGGCCACTTGCCATTGCCTCTAAGGTCACATTTCCAAAAGTCTCAGTGAGACTGGGGAATAGAAAAACATCGGCAGAAGCATAGTGGCTCGCCAAATCCTCTCCGCGCCGGATTCCTGCAAAGATGTAATTGGGTTGTTCGGTTTCGAGGGTTGCGCGCGCTGGGCCATCACCAACAAGGACGAGTTTGGCGCGGGATTCCACTTTTTGTATGGCGTCAAAAGCAGAAAGTACAACGGGTAGATTTTTCTCTGCGGCTAAACGCCCCACGTACAACACAGCCAAGTCTTCGGGGCCCAAGCCCCATTTCAATCTAAGCTCAGCATCCCGTTTTTTAGGGTGAAAAAGGTGGGTATCTACACCGCGCGCTACCACTTCTAAACGTTTAAAGCCATCGGCAATCAGTCGCTCCCGCATCCCTCGGGTTGGCACGAGTGTGAGCTGAGCGCGATTATGAAAATGACGCAGATAGCCGTAAATAAATTGAGAAAACCAACCCCAGCCATAGTGCCGACCGTAGCTATGAAAATTAGTGTGAAAATCAGCTACCACGGGAATATGCATGGCCTCAGCCACACTCAAAGCAGACCACCCCAAAGGGCCTTCCGTGATGACATGTACCAAATCAGGCCGCCAAATTTGCCAGTGTTGGCGTAGTCTGCTCTTTGCAGGCAAGCCCATTTTTAAACCAGGATAACCAGGAATAGGAAGACCAGAAGTAATCAGCTCATCTTCGGTATCGGGAACACCAGCTTGCTTCGGGCGCACCACTACAACATGATGGCCCCGTTCCCGCATGGCATCCACGCAACGTTCGAGCGTGAGTGCTACCCCATTCACTTCAGGCGGGTAGGTTTCAGTGACCACACAAATCCGCAGACGAGGAAGGGCCGCAACGGTTCGGTCTAGAATGGATACTTCGAGAGACATCAGTTAAGATTGCCAGTTAATTTCATGCGACGTCATTACAGAATTATTAATAATAAATGACAATCGATCGAAGTGGCTGCGAGCGCGCTAGAATAATCATGATCAATCCAAACCATCTTCCCTTTTAGGAGTCCTGAGAATGAGCATAGTTACACTTGGTGGTAATCCTATTCCTGTTTGTGGCACCGTTCCCGCAGTGGGGACCCATGCCCCAGATTTCGCATTGACTAACAAAGATTTAGGTACGGTTTCATTGAGCAGTTATGCGGGTAAGCGCAAAGTGTTGAATATTGTTCCTAGCCTTGATACCCCTACTTGCGCTACTTCAACTCGAAAATTTAACGAGCAAGCAGGACGGATGAACAATACTGTTGTGTTGGTGGTGGCGGCTGACCTTCCTTTTGCAATGGGTCGTTTTTGTAGTACTGAAGGGCTTGAGAACGTGGTGCCCTTGTCTACCTTCCGTGGTCGCGATTTTCATCATGCGTATGGAGTAGACATTGCAGATGGGGTGTTGCGAGGGCTCACAGCTCGCGCAGTGGTAGTGCTGGATGAACACAACAAGGTTTTGCATGCTGAACTCGTGGGCGAGATCGCCAATGAGCCTAACTACGAAGCGGCATTAAAAGCGCTGGCTTAAAAGCTTCAGGTGACGGTTAAAGGCCATAATGTAATCTAAAAAATCTAGCGGGCGGACTTGGATTAGCCGAAGCCCGCTAGAGTTTATCCGGTGAAGTTAATCCTTGATAAGCTATACTGTTTATCTGCGCGCCCGTAGCTCAGCTGGATAGAGTGTCGCCCTCCGAAGGCGAAGGTCGGACGTTCGAATCGTCTCGGGCGCGCCAGATGCATGTTCCCTATCGCACAGTAATAATTCGCCAGTCGAATAGCCTTTCTATTAGCCAGATGAAAGCAACGAAGCAAATCATCGCAGAGGCAAGTTTGAAAAATAACTGCTGATAAAATCGCGTATTACGTAAGAAGTAGATAAGGGGTAATACGCATAGAACAATAATAAATTGGCCCACCTCAACCCCAAAATTAAATCCTAGTAAACAGGTGACTAGGTTGGTTTCTTTTAAGCCTAAGTCCATCAGTACACTGGCAAACCCAAAGCCGTGAATCAGTCCAAAGAGAAAGGCAACAAGCCATATTCTGGATTGAACAAAGGGCCAGAGATTATTAAACGCCGCAAAAATGACAGAAAAGGCAATCGTTGACTCAACTAGACGTGAAGGTAAAACTACGATTTGTAATGCGGCTAATGAAAGCGTGATGGAATGCGCAATCGTAAATGATGTGACGATACCTAAGGTATGAACTAAGCTGGGTTTAAAGGAAGGAACCGGAACGTAGCGATTGTTACGGATTACAAATACCGCAGGTAAGAGAAGAGAAATTAAGAATAGGACGTGATCAAAACCATTCCATATGTGCCAAGTGCCTTCCTTAACGTAATTAAAAAACTGCCTAAAGAAGGATTGATTGACGAGATTAAAAGAAATTTTGTTATCTTGTGCAGCAAAGATACCCGTAGAAACTTTATTACCCTGTTCAATACGTATTAATCCTTTGTGCTGCGTATCGAAATCAAAGAACAAGGTATAGCGAACATCTAAATCTTGTTTCACTACGCAGTCTGTAGAGAAGGTTAAAACCGCATAAGAACCGTCAGAATGATGATCGATCAGCAGATCCTGAGGAGTGATGCGGCAAGGTTTGGTGTCGGCAAAAAGTTGTAGCCTTGCGAAAGCATAAGCTGAAATATCAAGCTGTTTGTTTTTCACTTCCTTCCACGTGATATCTCCATCCCCATTCGCATCTAAACCCACTGCAAACTCAAGATCTCGTAAGGCAATATCCCATTGCCCGGAGACCTTATTGTCTTGAACTTTGAAATTTAGATAGCTGTCACTGGGCTTATGAGCGAAGGATGAGCTTGAGAAAAAAACAAGAAAAATCAAACACAAAGGTTTGAGAAGATAAGTACGTATCATTTTTTAAGTTTTAAAAGAGCGTGTTCCAAAGAGATGAAGAGCGGGTCTTCATAATGCGTTTCCTTCATCCACTGCAATACTTCTTGACCGCCTTGTGGGTTTTGAGCAGCCAAGGCTGCCTCTAAGTAGCAGCGCGCATCTTTGGGCTCTCTTTGTTTTTCCCAATTTAATTTCGCTAATTCCAGGGCTTTAGTGGGATTATTTTTTATTTTAAGTTCGAACCGTGACTCTTCCATCAGATGAAGACGATCACCTCTTAAATTGGCAGCACTAAAGCGGTCTTGTAAAGCATTGATTAAATCATTGGCATCAGCACTTTTATTTAAAACAGAAGCTTGAGTTAATCTTAATAACAATATGTCAGACGCTTGCTTGCTTTTGAGTGGCTGAATCACTTCAGCAAAACGATTGTGGTCTATTAAAAAATCAGAGTAAGCCGCAAGCCCATAGGCATCCTGTGGGTCAATTGCGAGTGCTTCTTTGAAATGCTGTTCTGCTAACCCTGGTTGATTCAGTCTTATTGCCATTTCAGCCAAACGAATGAGAACCCATTCCTTAAATTCAGGTGGCCTAGAAACGGTATGGTTGAGTAAGTCCGAAAGTGAGATGTAAGCTAACTGCGTATTTCCATGAATACTTTGAATGACCGCTTCATAGACTAGTTTGTTTTCATTGAGATTAGCCTTAACAAAGAGGCCGTTGTAACGCTCAGCTTCGGCGAAATTAGATTGAACAATGTTTAAATCTACCAGCCATGAAATAGCTTCGCCATTAAGCGGATCTTTAGCAAGAACATCCTTAAAGCCTTGTGTGGCGCCTTCAAAGTCATGACTGAATTGATTGAGAAGGCTACGCACCAAAATGATATCAATGGGTGGATTAGGTAAATCTGTCCAAGGTTTGATAATGGAATGTGCATAGCCAATATACCTTGGGTCGCCCTCGGAGTTGGCTAAGCTAAAATAGGTTCTGGCTAAGCTAATTGCCTGATCTAAATTATTTGGATTTTTTTGTAACGCTAACCTGAGCGTTTTGATTTTTTGATTAATGGGGTCCTGAGCTTTGAACGGAAGGTGTTCAAGAACCAGATCATCCTTATTGGGTATGTAGGGAGCAGCAAAGGCTAAGTTTATGTTGAAAATAATCGAAGAAAATATCATGACACTGAGCA
>CAIPTD010000154.1 GCA_903867885.1 uncultured Ferrovum sp.
CCTGACCGCAGCGAAACCATAGTTCGGCGTCATCCTTTTGACGCTTAAATAGTTGTCCCTGAAAAGTTTATATCTTAAAAAAAGCCTTCTCATATCTCACCGATAGTAAGTTGCGCGAGACGGCGCGCTTAAAGAAAGCCGGTTAAACCCGGCTTTCTCTTTGCGAATACCCTAACTTTTGGGTGGGGGTAGCGAGTTGTAGATCGGGACGAGTCTTGCCTCAAGCTCCCGAACAAATTTAAGAGTATTAAAGGCCGCACCGTGTTCTTTTTCTTTTAACAAGTGTTCGCGCATTCTTCTACAGCGTTCAGGGTCAATGGCTAAATTTACCGCCAAATCTTCATATTCTTTAAGGTTATGTGTAATCAGTTCATTCAGACCAACCGCTCTTAAGTGAGCACCAGCCATTCTTGAGGCAAAAGAACGGCCAGTCAAAGTCAGAATGGGACAGCCCATATATAAGCAGTCATTTGCGGTAGTTCCTGCATTGAAGGGAAATGTATCCAGGAAAAGATCAGCTAAAGCATATCGTGCAAGATAGTTTTCTGGGGCAACACGCTCGGCAAAAATTAATCTTTCTGGAGCCAATCCTCGCGCTCTTGCCTCTTTACGTAAATTTTCTTCAGCCCATTGATTGTCGGCCAGCAACCAAAGAACACTATTAGGAGCTCTTTTTAAAATCTTGATCCATGTATCAAAAACCTCGGGGGTGTATTTATAGCTATTATTGAGAGAGCAAAAGATAAATTTATCCTCTGGCAATTTGTACAGTTCTCTGGTGGGTGTTGCGCCTACGGGCCGTTTATTGTCGCTGACCATGTAAATGTCAGGCATGTAGATGATTTTTTCAGAATAATATTTTGCATATTTTGGAGGAATAATAAAATCGTCAGCAATGACATAGTCTATTGAATCAAACCCTGTCGTAGCTGGAAGACCTAGATAGGTGATTTGAATCGGTGCTGGCTTGTACTCCAACATATCAGGGCGAGCATCGCCCGTTTGCCCTTGAAGATCAATCAATATATCAATTTCATGAGAGCGAATTAATTGAGCAGATTGCTCCGCACTGAGTCCATGAATTGGGAAAAAATGATCCATTGCTTTCATCACGCGTTTGCGTAGGTCAGAATTATCTTCTGGGCTCCAGTCATAGCCATACACCTCAAATTGTTCACGGTCATGTAATTCAAATAGACCAACCGTTAAAAGGGACACGGGATGGGAGCAGAAATCGCCTGATGCGTAAGCAATTCGAATTTTTTTGTGGCCATAAGTTGATTTTTTACTTAATGCCGGAAGATTCTGGGTTACTTTTTTAAGAATAAATTGGCGTGCCGCATTGAGTTGCTGTTCTGGGTCATCCGAAACACTGAGCATCGCTAATGCTGAGGTATGCTCCTTCATTTGCTGCTGACTCAGGCCAGGTAAGGGAGTATATACAGGCCATGCACAAATCTTTTGCCTTAAAAAAACCCAATGATGAATGGCGTCGGGTTGATCTGGGGAGTGAGCGAGGCTGCGAGAGAGATAATTTATAGCCCTCTCAAATTGTTTTAATCGCTCATGAACGCGCCCCAAATGATTGAGTGCGCCTAAAAGCAATGGTTGATTATTTTCGTCGTTAGGGCAGTGATCAGCTACCCAATCCCATTCTTTGATGGCTTCGTCCATATGCCCTTTTCGCTCTAAGACTAAGCCCAAGTTGACTCTCGGGTGCATAAAGCTTGGGGCGATTTCTATTGCCTTGCGGTTGGCTGATTCTGCTTCCGGGAGTTGATCTAGTGATGCGAGAAGGGCGCCAAGGTTAAAGTAAATAGCGTGAGCATATGGATTCTGGTTTTTTTGTAACCATGTTTGATAGAGAACTACTGCTAGGGGTTGTAAACCCTGATTAATGAGCTGTTCTGCTTCAGATATGATATCAGTGAAGCCAAGTTCACCCTTCCAGGACTTAAGAATCAGGTCCGAAAAACCATCAGTTATATTCAAGGCAAAAACTCTCTTCGTTGCAGTTATTATTGCCTATCAGTAAAACAGAAGTTATGACGGAGCGAAAGCCCTAGTAATGGGCAATCTCTCCGCTATTTTTTGGCTTGCTAATCGCTAATAAGAGTGAGGCAGTGTAAACCTACTGAAAACCTGACCGCAGCGAAACCATAGTTTGGCGTCATCCTTTTGACGCTTAATTAAGGCCACCACCAAGCGCTGGAGCTTGCCATATTTGCTTTGAATTTATCGGCTTCATCTTGCGCAACAGAACACGATTGTTGTTGTAACTGCATTGATTCACAGAGTGCTTTAGCTTCTTCCTGAGTTTGGAATCCCACCACCGCTAAGCGATACCAAGCGGTGAATTCTTCCTGTTCTCCTTGCACCCTATCTCCTAGATAAGCTCGGAGAGAACGCTTTAGCATTTGTGAGTTATAGCGACGATTTAAATCGCGCCATAATGCGGGTAATACCGTGCGATCAAATACACCGTATAACTCTACTTTCCACTCTTTGTTTACGCGGGATGCGTGAGATGTGGCTATGATCGGATGTGTATCTTTATTAGACTCTAAAGTGTCACTGGGGTTGGTTTGGTTACTAAAAATAATGGCTTCAGGCTCTGTGCCGATTGCCTTCAAATTCTCACCCAAACCTTTGGCAACGCCTGCACCTAAGGCTTGATAGACATTGACGTAGGCTTTGAGTAACTCGGATTTGAGTTGTTGTTGATCAAGCAGCTCACGGCGATAGGTTTTCTGTGCTTCTAAGATCGCGCTGAGATCAACGGCGCCTAAAGCATAGGCTTGTTGGCTGGTTTTGTTAAGGTTCAATCCCACTCTAACTAACTCGCCTTGCGCTTTAAGTTTTGCTTGGCTTACACGCATGCTAGTTAAAGCACTTTCTACTTCTTTGATTGACTGTAAAACAGTGCGGGCATAGGTTTCTACCATTTCTTGGTAATACACCTGTGATGCCGCTTTATCTAAATCTTTCGCACCCCCATCAAAAATTGAAGCTGTGGTGCTTGCGATGGCATTCCAAAAAAAGAATTGGGCTTGAAAAAGTTGAGAGGGGCTTAATCCACTAAAACCCATCTGCGAAGAAAGATCGATAGGCGGCAAGAGTCTTGCACGCGCCACATCAATATCCGCATGTGCAGACTTTAAGCGTGCTTCAATGAATCGAATATCAGGCCTCTCCGCAAGGAGCGAAGAAGGAAGGGTAGAAGGAATGCTTGGCGCAGAAATGGCGTTGAGCCCTCGATTACTTAAGATTAAGTTCTGAGGGACGGCGCCGATCAAAAAAGCAAGATTTGTTTTCGCTTCCTCTTTTTGTTGTTCGTAACCGGGAAGCGCTGCTTGCAGGACATACAACATAGCCCGTCCCTGCTCCAACTGATCGATTGTGGCATCTCGCAGAGTAAATCTTTGTTCGAGCGTTTTAACTAATTCCTTTGCCAAAGATTCTTCATCTTGGGCTAAACGCAGCGTGTCATTGGCGGCGAGATAGCTAATGTAAGTATTGGCTAGCGAAGAAATTAAGATGCGTTGGGCATTTTCGCGTTCATAAACTGAGCGCCAGAATAAAAGATCCGCCGATTCCTGCATGGCCTTGCGTTCACCCCATACATCCAGACGCCATCTTCCCGCTAAACTGGTTTGTAATGTGCGTTGAGGGTCTCTGTTGCTGCTGCCTACCGGCACATTCCCCACGGTTCCGCCCGGCGCTTGGATGGCGGCAGCGAGAGGGGCACTCAATGTGGGGGTGCCCCCCGCTTTAACTTGATCTGCGCGGATTTTGGCTTCAACCATTTGCACAGTCGCAATCCGCAGATCAGGATTATTGGCCAGCGCGCGGTCCACCAGTTGATCAAATTCATCGCTACTAAAGGCTTTCCACCATATGGGTGAACTCGGTTTTTCAGCCATAAGATTTTGGTTGAGAAAACGATCTGGGAGCTGAATTGAAGTGGCTTGTTTAGGGGTGATGGCATCCGGTTGTGTGGGTGTGTTGCTGCAAGCACCCAAGCACAATGCGCAGAGTACCAATCGCATTGCTTGATGCGAAATCTTGAAGCTAGTAACGAAAGCTTTATGGCTCACGCAATGCCTCGCTCGATGCTTTGACCAAAGGCCAAATCAGATAAGACATTAAGGTACGCTTGCCCACTATAATCTCAGCGGTCAGACCCATGCCAGGTAATAGCTTTGCTTGAGGGGGCATTTTGTCTAGTGTTTGTTTACTCAGATCCAGTTTGGCGGTGTAGTAACTCTCACCAGAAGGCCCCGAATTTGGGTCGCGACGGAAAGAGTCTTGGCTAATTTGTGCAAGTTTTCCTTTCAAGAATCCATATTGCTGGAAGGGAAAGGCATCGATCTTGATGTTGCCATGGTCCCCTGGGCGCAATAAGCCAATATCTGCTGAATCAATTTGTACTTCAGCGCGCAGATTGTCGCTAATCGGAATAAGGGTAAAAAATGCCTCAGCTTCACGGATGATTGAACCCTGTGACACCTTGGCCATTTCAAATACAACGGCATCGACGGGGGCCACGATGGTGACTAAGCTATTGTGACGGGTGGCTTTATCCAACTGCTCTTTCAGCGTATCCCGTTCGCGCGAAACGGACAGCAATTCTTCCAACATTTTTTGGCGCCAGCCTGTTTGAAAAGCAGATTTTTCAGCTTGCGCAGCGGCTAACTCACGCGCAACTTCAGTTTGTTTATTTTTAGTCTGTTGTAGATTGCGTTGCGTTTCCAGAACGCGATCTTGAATCTCTAATAGACGGCTGGTGACCGCTAATTTTTTGCTGACCAAGTCTTCAGTTAGAGTTTGCATTTCTTGGAGTACACGCACGCGCGATTCCATCGCTAATTCATCGCGTTTTGCAGAGTCAAGTGTGGAGCGAAGGCGGGCAATCGTTTCATCCTGCCGTTTTACTTGGGCGGAGTAGTTTGCTTGACGCTCATTTGATAGATTGGATTGAATTTGATTGTCCGATTCTGAACCCTTTCCGTCTATACCTTTTCGACCATTTAGTTCAGCATTAATGGATTCCCATTGCGTGTTAAGACTATTCAGTTTGGTACGTAATTCGGTTTCATCTGCCCGAGTAAACGTGGGGTCTAACTCTGCAAGGACCTCGCCCTTATGCACGACTTGCCCGGTTTTGACATGGATAGATTGAATAATTGCAGTATCAAGCGGTTGCAAAATCACATTGGGTTTGGTGGTGATCAGCCTTCCTTGTGCATTCACTGTCATATCAATTTCTGCGATAGAGGCATAGATCAAAAAAGTGATGAATACCGCCGCAGCCACATGCAGGGTTAAACGCGCCACAAAAGGAGGAGGACGGCGTTCAATCTCATCCGCATCGGGTAAAAAATCGATGGCCGTTTGATTGCTGGCTTTTTGGGGCGAATCTTCTTGCCTCATAGATGACTCGTCTGTTGATGCCACAAGGTTTGATAGGTCTCGCTTCGCTGTAACAGCTCAACATGGGTTCCGGCATCAGCCAACTTGCCTTGCTGCATGACCAAAATACAGTCGGCATTCACCAAGGTGGATAAGCGGTGAGACACCATAATCACGGTTCGGCCTTTGGATATACTGCTGAGATTACGCATGAAAATGGCTTCGCTTTCCGGGTCGAGTGCACTAGCGGCTTCATCCAAAAGTAAGATACGAGGTCTTAATAATAACGATCGTGCGATCGACATCCTTTGCTTTTGGCCCCCGCTTAGATTGGAGGCATTTTCTTCCAGCAAGGTGTCATAGCCTTGAGGCAGGCGTTCAATAAATTCATCGGCGCCGGCAAGCTGTGCTGCCAACACAATTTCCTCAAAAGTCGCATCGGGTTTGGCCATCGAGATGTTGTCACGCACCGAACCGCGGAACAAAAAGTTTTCTTGAAGAACCACGCCAATCTGTCTGCGAAGATGTGCAAGATCAATCTCGCGTGCGTCGATCCCATCAAAGCGTACTACCCCATCTTGAACGGGATAAAGCCCTTGAAGGATTTTAGTGAGGGTGGTCTTGCCTGATCCACTCCTCCCTACAATCCCAACCACAGTTCCGGCTTGTATCCTAAACGTAGTGTGATCGAGTGCAGGGTTATAGGCACCTGGATAGCGAAAGACCACATTATCAAATTGAATATCGCCATTGAGTGTTGGGCGTAAACCACCTCCCCCCCGACCCTCTGAAGGACGATTCATGACTTCAGCCAAAATGCGCACTGAAACGGCTGTTTGTTGATATTCATTGATAAGCCCAACGATCTGCATGAGGGGGCCACTGACGCGACCTGAGAGCATTTGGAAGCCGATGAGCGCGCCGACTGTCATGGTGTGATCAAAGACGCTTTGTGCCCCCACTGCGATGATAATAATGGGGAGTAACTTGCCCAAAAATTCCGTAATCGCATTGCCGTTCAGACCGACTTGCGCAACACTGAAGTGGGTTCGAATCGAATTGGCTGATAGCTGATCCCAAGATTTACGAAAGGCGGGTTCAATGGCGAGCGATTTGACTGTGCGCATACCGTGAATTGTTTCCACCAACATCGCTTGTCGTTCACCTTCTGCGGTATTGAGTTTGTCGAGTTGGCGTTTAAAGGTGGGCAATAAGGCTGCTACGATCATTGCAATTAACAGGGTAAACACCACCACAATCACTGCTAAAAGCGGCGAGTAAGAGAACATCAAAGGGGCGTAAAAGAGCAGAGTAACGGTATCCAATACCGTAAAAAATAATCGGCCAGTAAGGAAGTGACGAATCGATTCCAACTGCTGCATGACACGCGCCACCACACCCGCTGAAGTGGTTTCAAAGTAATCAATCGGCAGGGAAAGTAGATGTGAAAAGGCCTTACGCGTAATGCGAATATCGATCTTGTTAGTGGCATGCAGCATGAGCATCTGACGCAAATAAGAGAAGGCACCTTCAAATACCATCGCGATGAGAACACCAATTGTGAGCACCCACAGTGTTGACATGCTTTGATGTACAAGTACTTTATCAATGACCAGTTGGAAGAACAAAGGCGAAGCCATGGATAAAAAGCTCAAGGCTATCGCGGCGATGGCCACGTCTCTAAAAGCTGAGCCTTGATTCAGAATTTCCGGGACAAACCACCCAAATCCAAAGGGTTGTTTAGGGTCTGTGAGCGTGTGGCTACGTTTTAAGAAAATAACGGGCCCGCCCCAAATCTGTACGAACTCGTCGCGCGTCATAAATTGAATTTGCGGGTTTACCTGCAAGGGGTTAAGGAGAGCAACTTCTCCTTCCGACCCCTCTCCCTCGGCGCGCGTGCCTACGATGATGATCGATTTGCCATTACGCAAATGGCCAATGAAGGGAAATACCCCTTCTTGCTTAAAGAGGCCATGCCAGCTGAGTTTTGCAATGCGTGCTTTAAGACCAATACCCTGCGCCATGCGCACCACCATCGTCGGACGTGGCTCTTCCCCGGTGAGCGCATATTCATGAATGATGCGCTCAGGGTTAACCTGTAATCCGTGATGCTGCGCAATCGCAGCCATGCACTGGACGAATGAATGGGAGGCAAGTTCAGCCATGAAGATCTTTGTTCCTTGAAATCTATTAAGTGATCACACAATGCGACCATTAAATAATTACATGCGATGAACAAGATCCATCAAAGAAAAAAGCCGGTGAATACCGGCTATCTCTGATTAAAACAATTTGGGTGAAGAGCATGCGGTAAGGCTCTCATGAAGAGCCTTACCACTTAAAATACACCTCAGCTTTTCTTTTTGCTCGTGGGTATCGCAAGGGGGGCTTGCGTGGAACCCAGCAGAGAAGAAGTATCAAGCGCTGCACTAATTTGAGCGCCGGTTACCGAGCTGGCCGTGATGGCTTGCCCGTTAGCGTTATAACTACTTAGGGCACTCAAACTCTTGACTGTGCTTGCACTGAGTAATCCAATTTGTGCTGTCGATGTCGTCCCACCTAGATTCTGAGGAATCGTAGTAGATATCGGCGTACTGGCATCATGATTGAAGGCCGATATTGCATTTGCCAAACCAGATACATTGTTGCTAAGCGCCCCGGCGGACAAGCTAGTTGAGTTAACTGTAGACACGGTAGAGCTCGCACCTGGTGTCGCTTGTGCTGTGAACCAGACGTCAGCCATCGTTCCTGTTGCACCCGAAGCGGTTTGGAAGCTTGATACCAATCCCACCAAGTTACCGTTATTCACTTCAGTTGAGGCTTTAGCATTCAGATTCAACTGTGTGATACCTAAGTCGCTGAGAGACTCTAATTGACCCGTAGCTTCACCATTACTGTTACCTGTATCTACCCAAACTTTTAGTTCGTTAAACTGAGCATCTTGAGCGTTAATGACCCCATCTTGGTTGGTGTCAAGAGAAGCCATGGCCTGATATCCATCTACCGCTTTCTGGCCGTTTGCTAACGTGGTTCCTTGACCAAAGAGCTCTGAACCATTGTCAAGAACCCCATTGTTATTGGAATCTAGAACCAGGAGACCTTCGCCTTCGGCAATCCAGCCTGTCTTTTCGGTTTTTCCGTCGCCCAGCAAGTCAAAATTCACTCCATTGTCCATGTTGGTGGTTTGAATTCCCTTACCTGTCAGATCCAACACAATTGGTGTGATATGCAAGGCTGGCGTTTGGGTTGTACTCAATGCACCAGTCTGGCTAGTACTTAAAGCGTTCACTTGAGTGGTAGTTAAATATCCCAATTGCTTTGTTGATAGACCACTTAGAACAGTAGTAGTCAAAGACGAAATATCATTGGTACTTAATGCATGGATTTTATTTGCACTGAACGCATTGAGTTGGGTAGAGGTGAGGCCGGAAGAAACTGCAGTTGTAGTTAGGCTTGCGATCTGGGTGGTGGACAGATTTTGAATCTGGGCCGTAGTGATGGCACCGAGCTGCGTGGTTGTAAGTGCATTAAGATCGGTGCTTGAGATTGCTGCAAATCCCTTAGCACTGAACGCATTGAGTTGGGTAGAGGTAAGGCCGGAAGAAACTGCAGTTGTACTTAGGTTTCCGATCTGGGTGGTGGACAGATTTTGAATCTGGGCCGTAGTGATGGCACCTAATTGGGTAGTGGTAAGAGCATTAAGATCGGTGCTTGATATTGCTGCAAATCCTGTCGCACTCAAGGCATTGAGTTGCGCGGTGGTGAGCCCATTAGAAATTTGGTTTGTTGTTAGGCCTACAATCTGGCTGGTAGTTAGGCCAGCTATGGCTGTGGTCGAAAGCCCTGATAAGGCAGTTGAGCTCAAATTGGATACTGCGCTCGTAGATAACCCTTTTATTTGGGTACCACTGAGTCCGCTGAGTTGAGTAGAAGTAAGAATACTTACATCAGATGAACTTAATGCTGTGAGCTTAGTTGCCGCTAGACTAGCGAGTTGACTACTGGTTAGGCCTGAAACAGCAGTTGTACTTAGGTTTCCGATCTGGGTGGTGGACAGATTTTGAATCTGGGCCGTAGTGATGGCACCTAATTGGGTAGTGGTAAGAGCATTAAGGTCTGTCGAAGATAATGCTGCAAATCCCTTAGCACTGAACGCATTGAGTTGGGTAGAGGTGAGGCCGGAAGAAACTGCAGTTGTACTTAAGCTTGCGATCTGGGTGGTGGATAGACTGGTGATTTGAGCTGTAGTGAGTGACTGCGTCTGACCTGTAGTGAGACCACTGAATTGGGTAGTGGTTAGTTTGTTTAACTCACTTGCAGAAAAATACTGAATTTGGGTGGTGGTGAGCGATTGGAGATTAGTGGTTGTTAGAGCGCCAAGTTGGGTAGAGCTAAACAGAGCTAAGTTGGCTGAACTTAATCCAACTATGTTAGCGGTAGTAAAGCCTGCAATGTCGGCGGTTGCAAGGGACGAGAACTGTGTGGCCGTTAACGTGGCAACTTGAGAGGATGAGTAGCCGGAGATGATTGACATGATTTAGTTTTCCACTAAGTTAACGGTCAGATAAAAATTGTGTTTGATTCAGTTTGATCTTAATAAATGCATTTATAACCCTCTATGCAAAGCTCAACAAACAGGGTTCCTATTTGGGATAACGACAGCTTCTTTAGAAACTTTAGGAA
>CAIPTD010000155.1 GCA_903867885.1 uncultured Ferrovum sp.
AAGCCCCATCCGATGGGCACTACATTGGTGATTGGAAGCGCGGTGAAGCCATTGCACAGAGTGGTCGTGGTGGGACGTGGGCCGACTCTGGCAAAGAACCATCGGGAGGGGGATGCTATAACTGCCATCAAATCGATCGCAAAGAAATTGCCTACGGCACCTTGGGGCCTAGCCTGTGGAATTACGGTAAGCAAAGAGGTTACTCAAAAGAAGTCATCACCTACACCTGGAACAAAATATATAACGCCAAAGCCTATAATGCCTGTAGTTCCATGCCACGTTTTGGGCATTTACATTTGCTTAATCAACAGCAGATGCAAGACTTAATGGGTTTGCTCCTCGACCCACGTTCTCCTGTCAATGAATAGGGCTTAGCGCTCAGTGAATCTTCAACGAAGAGCATTCCTTCAGGCTTTGGCGATTGCATCTGCAGGTGGAATGGCTTTGCACCCATCTTTTTCAAAAGCCCAAGAAGCGGCAAGTCAATTCTATGATTTGCCTTCCTTTGGTAATGTGCACTTACTGCATTTCACCGATTGTCATGCTCAACTACTGCCTAGCTATTACCGTGAGCCCAGCACGCATAGGGGGGTGGGGGCAGCTAAAGGCAAGATACCGCATTTAGTAGGCGAGGGTTTTCTCAAAGCCAATCAGCTGCTTCCGGGAACGCCTGAGGCGTATGCTTTTACCGCTCTTAATTTCAGCGAGGCCGCCCGTACCTATGGACGCATGGGCGGTTTTGCGCACCTTGCTACATTGATTAAGCAGATCAAGGCTACACGTCCGGGATCTTTGTTATTGGATGGCGGCGATACTTGGCAAGGCTCCGCCACCGCCCTCTGGACCCAAGCGCAAGATATGGTGGAGGCCAGTTTGATGCTGGGTGTCGACATCATGACGGCTCACTGGGAGATGACGCTGGGTGAGCAACGCGTCATGGAAATCCTGAAAGAAGATTTGCAAGATAAGATCACTTTCTTGGCGCACAACATCCAGACCCGCGATTTCGGCGATGCAGTGTTTGCTTCTTACACAATGCGTGAGATGAATGGCGTTCCAGTCGCCATTATTGGTCAAGCCTACCCCTATACACCCATTGCACACCCAGCATATTTCACCCCGGATTGGACCTTTGGAATTCAAGAAGAACATCTGCAAAAAACGATTGATGAGGTAAAAGCGAAGGGTGCGCAAGTGGTGGTGCTGTTGTCGCACAACGGTATGGATGTGGATTTGAAGTTAGCCTCACGGGTACGTGGCTTGCACGCTATCTTAGGTGGGCATACTCACGATGGTGTGCCGGTTCCCGTTCAAGTTAACAACGCGGGAGGGGTAACGCTCGTCACCAATGCGGGTTCGAATGGCAAGTTTTTAGGGGTATGTGATGTTGAGGTCAAATCCGGTCAGGTAACAGATTTCAAATACAAGCTGCTTCCTGTGTTTGCAAATTTAATCCCCGAGGACCCAGCAATGTCTGCGCTGATCCAGCGTATTCGCAAACCTTATCTTGCAAAACTCAGTGAACCGCTCGCGACCACAGATATGCTTTTGTATCGACGCGACACCTTCACAGGCAGTTTTGATCAAATCATTCTCAATGCATTGTTGCGACAGAAAGATGCTGAAATCGCGTTCTCGCCAGGCTTCAGATGGGGAACAACCTTACTTCCTGGCACCACAATCACCATGGAAGAGGTGATGCACCAAACCGCCATCACTTATCCTCAAACCACGCTCACCATGATGAGCGGCGAGACCATTAAAGCGATTTTAGAAGATGTAGCCGATAACCTATTCAATCCTGACCCCTACTACCAGCAAGGGGGCGATATGGTGCGAGTGGGAGGGTTGAGTTATGCCGTTAACCCGGATGCTGCGATGGGACAGCGCATCTCAGATATGCACCTGAAAGGGCAGCGCGTCGAGGCCAGCAAACAATACAAAGTAGCGGGATGGGCGTCACTGTCAGAGGCTATACACACATCTGGCACCGAACCGATTTGGGATTTAGTCGCGCGCGACCTCAAAGAGAGAAAGACTTTAGGGTAAGATCGCGCAATATTTTCATTGCAGAGAACGCAAACATGCCATTTGATCCTACCCCTCAAGAAAGTAACCGCAATGTGTTGGGCGGTGTCTTGGCCGCGTGCAGTGAAAAACCTTTAACGGGTTTTTATCGGGATGGCTGTTGTAATACGGGTCCGCAGGATCGAGGTTTACATACAGTGTGTGCAGTGCTGACCCAAGAGTTCCTGACTTTTTCAATGTCGCGTGGGAATGATCTGAGCACCCCAAGACCAGAGTTTGATTTTCCTGGATTGAAGCCTGGTGATCGTTGGTGCTTGTGTGCTGCCCGTTGGAAAGAAGCTTACGATGCAGGAATGGCGCCAAAAGTGGTCTTGTCTGCAACGCAGGAAGCCACCCTGCGAATTGTGAATATTGAAGCGCTTAAAGAACACGCCGTTTAATACTTGAATAGATTGAACATGAACACTGTTTTAAATATTGCCGCTTATAAATTTGTGGGTTTAGATGATGCGGCGAAGATCAGAGCGCCGCTATTAGAATCCGCGCTAGCCTATTCGCTCAAGGGCACGATTTTGTTATCCCCCGAAGGCATCAATATGTTCCTAGCAGGGTCTGAAGAAGGCGTGCAGGCGTTTCTTGCTACGTTAAGACAAGACGCGCGCTTTGCTGATATTCCTGTGAAAGAAAGTTGGTCTGAGACTGTTCCATTTAAAAAAATGCGTGTGCGCTTGAAACGCGAAATTATTCGCATGAATCATCCCACCATTCGACCTGAAAATGGCCGAGCACAAGCGATTGATCCGGCCACACTGAAGCGTTGGTTTGATGCAGGGCATGACGATGAAGGAAGGCCGCTATTGCTGCTCGATACCCGCAATGATTTTGAAGTGGAAGAAGGTCATTTTCAGGGAGCTTTAAATCTTCACATCCAAAAGTTCACTGATTTTCCTGAAGCAGTCGCCAAGGTTCAGGATCAGTTGAAGGATCATGCAGTGGTGTCGTATTGCACGGGGGGTATTCGCTGTGAAAAAGCCACGCTCTATATGAATGGCTTAGGGCTGCAACATCACTGGCAATTAGATGGCGGCATCCTTAAATATTTCGAGGAAGTAGGGGGGAGCTATTATGAAGGCCGTTGCACGGTATTTGATGAGCGAGGCGCGCTGGATACGCAACTCATTCCTGGGCCACGCACCACCAGCGCTTGATCTCATTCTTCAAGGTTCTGATTCAAAAGAATCTTTGAGGGCTTGTTTTATCTCTGCTTAGCGATCATCTCTAGTTCAGGAAGTATTTTGGTCAAGTATTCCTGATTCAGTTGTTGCGTGGTGACCTCTTGTCTGCGAAGTCGTCTTTCATCTGGCTTTGATATCACAACAATACGACCTGTAGATAACATCAAGCGCGTCAACTTAGAATTTCTATCAATGATGATATGGGGTTCAACATCATCCTTGGTTAACTCAGGTTCAACATACTGTTCTATGAGTTTACTTACTTTATTATCGGCTTCACGCAAATCCCGAATTAAGCTACGCGTCAAATTTGGGGTGAGACAATGGATGATCTCTTGATCCGCCCTGAGGTCAGCCAAGCTGATTTTCACTCAGATTAACTCAGTGATGGCCTTGGTTTGATTGGTTTGAAGCGAAGGCAAAAAGAGTGCCTCAGCGCCTAATACATCCGTTGCAGAGAGTTCTTTTCGGATAAACCTGTTTTCTGCACATGGATATTGAACTTCGCAAGTACCGCTCAGAATGATGTAAATATCTTCTACTTTCAAACCCGAAGCTACAACAAGCTGGTCTTCATGAAACTTAACGAGCTTGCTAATATTCAACAGACGATCAAAAACTCCATTCGAGATGTGATCAAACGCTGGAATCAACGCAGCTTTTCTTCTAAGGAACTCTATCGTTTTCTTATTCATATTAAGCCCCCCTTTAGGATCTTCTCTGCAATTTTGTCTTTAATTTGCCTATACTGCAATTTTGTCTGGCAGCAAACGGTCATATTCTCTTTTCACAACGGCATAGCATTCACAGGTGCGTTTTTCCAATGCAGCCCTATCTAAAACCGTAATGTGACCTCTGGAGTAAGTGATGAAACCTTCCCGTTGCAGCTTACCGGCCACTTCTGTAACGCCTTCTCTTCTGACCCCCAACATATTTGCTATTAAGTCCTGCGTCATCACCAATTCATTACCCGATAAACGATCTATGCTCAACAAGAGCCAACGGCATAACTGTTGATCAATGGAATGATGTCGATTACAAACGGCTGTTTGTGACATCTGGGTGATTTTGGCTTGGGTAAATCGCAAAAACAGATGCATTACAGGAGGAGAGTTATTAAACAGATCTAAAATAATCTCAGAGCGTATTTTGTAAGCGCGCCCCGCACTTTGAACGACTGCTCTTGAGGTCGTTGATTCCCCACCTAAGAAAATACTGATCCCTGTCATCCCCTCATTGCCAATAATGGCAATCTCGGCGCTGCCGCCGTTTTCCAAGTTATAGAGAATGGAAACCAATGCATTTGCAGGAAAATATATCCAGTGTGTTTTTCTTCCTGGTTCTGATAGAACCTGTCCCAGTTCCAAATCCACTTCGGAAATGGAGCTTTTGAGTGTTTCCCATTCTTTTTCGGGAATACATCGCAAAAGCAAGTTTTCAGATTTCATAGCGTTTACAATCATAGAGAGATGACATAACGCAATTGTATTAAATAATTGACAATATAATTAAGTTTTAAGCAGGTGTATGTGTACAATACGATTGTGTATAATACAAAAAAGTGATAAGAATATCGCTTTGTCAGTAAAACAAAATACTAGGATTGTGTAAAAGGTGATTTAGGAAGCTTGTTTTGCAGCATGACGTTTGCTACTGAGATAACCAAAGAGCGAGAGGAAAGAGAGTCCTGCGCCAATCAATAGCATGCCCATGACCTCAATCCCTTTGAATTGCTCCCCCAGCATGAGGGTAGAAGACACAATCGCGATGACAGGTGTGCCCAGCACCGATAGGCTGGCTTCCCAAGCAGGAAGACTGTCTAAGATGTAAATCCACAGCCACCAGCCCAGTGAAGTACTGATCAGGGAAATAATGAACAGTAACACGATGTAATGGGGTGTCCATTGTGTGGCGTGCTCAGGTAATACAACGGCAAGAAAAATTAGCGGGATGGATCCAATCAACATCTGCCAAGTGGTGAGATGGATCAAATCGACTCTGTGATTGGCCCTAAAGCGTTTGACAAGAATGGTCCCTGCAGCCCAACACATGGCAGCCCCCACACCTAAAAAATCGCCCACCAGATTGCCCTGCAAATTCCAAGGGGCAATGATGAAAAGGAGGCCAGTTAAGGTACTGACTGCGGCAATCCATTGCAGCCCGCGGAGTTTTTCGCCTAAAACAATTCTTGCGAGTATCAGCGTCCAGATCGGCATGGTAAAAATCAGTACGGAGGTTTTGCCTGGGCCACCTATCACCAATGCACAGGTCTGAAAAATCATGAAGCCAGAAACTTGAACGAGGCTAATCGCAAGTGTTTGTTTAGGTGCAGTGAGCGTTAAACGTCGCCCGGTGAGCCGCATCACCACAATTAAAGCCAATGCCCCACCTACACAACGCTCCGCTGCAAAAGCAAATGGGGGCGCATATGCCAGTGCCTGCTTAGACAGCACCCATGTGATCCCCCACACGAAAGATAAGACTACCAAGGCAATCAGTGCTTTCAATTGATTATTCTGTGGGGATGAAGCGAGACTTGAATCAGCTGATACCATGCAAAGAGCGCTCGGGTTTGTTGCGGAGCATCATTCTAAGTGCTTATGGTGGGCAATACTATGTCGAAATTGGAACACCTGACAGCAGAAGCAGTTTCATTGGCGGATGACGAATGATGTTGCCGAACAGCAAGATATGTTCAGATCAGGTAGTGTGCCAAGCATGGAGTTTAGGAGGGTTTAAATATGAAGTCATCTCGTCATCCCCCATTGATTATGATG
>CAIPTD010000156.1 GCA_903867885.1 uncultured Ferrovum sp.
AGTAGTGACTGGTGGCTTGAGATTTGGCATGATGATCGCGCGCGCAAATTGACGTGCAGTATCTGCCAGCACATCTTTCATGACTTCACCATCACGAATGTGCAAATGCCAATCGTCAGGCTGAATCAGTTGAATTTGAGTAGGGCTGTTAGGCATATGATGTATTAAGCAAAATGATACGGAAATCATTGACATTCGTTAGCGTAGGGCCAGTTTCCACTAAAGCATCTAATTCTGCAAAAAAACCATAACAATCATGACTGGCTAAAAATGGTTCCGGCGCAATCCCTTTGGCCATACTCCCCGCGCGAACATCGCCTGTAAACCAAGCACCAGCATTCTTTTCGCTACCGTCAATACCATCGGTGTCGGCAGCTAAAGCCGCCAAATTAGGCAGATCTTTTGAGGCCGCAAAGAGTGAGAGTAGGTATTCGCTACAACGCCCACCCCGACCTTTAACGCCCGCAGGAATAGTGACAGTACATTCGCCTCCAGAAATAATCGCAATAGGCTTATCAGTCAACTTAGATAAATGCTCTCTAGCTAATTGCGCCTGACTGATGCCGACTGCTTGAGCTTCACCGGTAATCGTATCCCCCAGAACAATGGGTTCATAACCTTGGCTACGAACATAATCAGCCGCAGCCTCTAAACTTTTATAAGCTGTTGCAATGACATGGTTTGCCACTTGGGCATTTACCAAATCATCCTCTTTTAAGGTCTCTGGCTTTTCTCCTGCAAGACCTTGTTGCAGATGATTTAATACTGAAACAGGAATGTCGTCTTTACCTAAGTGATATTTTTCAAAGATAGCAAAGGCATCTTGGTAAGTTGAGTAATCAGCCGCACAAGGACCACTAGCAATATCGGCAGGTGAATCGCCTGTCACATCAGAGATCAGTAGTGCCTCTACCCGTGCACCACGCTCAATAGCAACTCTTGCCAAATTACCACCCAAAATTGCAGATAAATGTTTGCGGACAATATTCATCTCCTCTATTGGAGCGCCGCTGCGCAAAAGCGCCTCAGTAGTCTGGCGCATATCCTCAATGGAGATACCTTCTTGCGGCAGCGTTAGCAGACTTGAACCCCCGCCGGAAACTAAAGCAATCAATACATCGCCCAGCTCAAGTTGCTTGGCTAATGCGTATATCGCCTTGGCGCCATCCATGCCCGCTTGATCGGGCACCGGATGACCCGCTTCAATAATTTGAATGTGTTTAGTAGATGATGCATGTCCATAACGAGTCAACACTACCCCTTCTAGATTTACTTGGGGCCAGTGCGCTTGCGCATAGATCTCTAAAGCGCTAGCCATTGATGCGCTCGCCTTACCAGCACCGACTACTAAGCATCGCCCTCTAGGCTCTTGGCCAGCAGGAAATATCTTGGCTAAATATTGCGGAACAATGACTTGGGGGTCAGCTACAGCTACAGCAGCTGCAAAGGCATTTTTTAAGATATTTTGCTGTCTCATCAGACTATTCTAATCAAGAGCAGCACGTTCTTGCATTTGCCACATCTCAGCGTACCTACCTTGAGCCGCTAGCAATTGAAGATGGGTACCCCGCTCCACGATTTGCCCATGATCCATCACCAAGATTTGATCTGCGTGAATAATGGTCGACAGCCTATGCGCAATGATGAGGGTAGTGCGGTTTTTAGCCAAACTCAGTAATTCTTCCTGAAATGCTCTTTCTGTTTTGGAGTCCAAAGCAGAGGTGGCCTCATCAAATATCAACATTGCAGGCCTCTTCAGGAGCGTTCTAGCAATTGCCACGCGCTGCTTCTCACCAGAT
>CAIPTD010000157.1 GCA_903867885.1 uncultured Ferrovum sp.
CGAGGCGCCCCAGTGAAAAGAGACATTTCGCCAAAGAAATCGCCGGGCCAAAGACTAGCAACCGCCTGCGGCTTACCATCAACTTCAATCATCACTTCAAAGCCGCCCTCTAGCACCACGAACATGCTTTCACCGGCATCACCCGCATTGAAAATAGCGGCGTTTTTCCCAACTTTACGAGATGCGGTCATTTGGCCAATCAGCTTAAGCTCATCGGGAGACAAGAAAAAGAAGAAAGGCAGCATAGATATGGCTCTGGCCCTAGTGCGCGCTTCAACCTGCTCGCTGGATTCAGGTGAAGCCTCATGATCCTGTTGAATCACTTGGCTTTGGTGATTAATGCTCACCACACTGATCCCTGCCACCTTCAAGAATTTAAGACTGTTTTTTAGAAGATGATTGATGGGAGTGAGATTAAATTTTTCAGGGGCTAATGTAAACGCTGTGGTGAAGGTGATGAGGCCATCGTTGATCGCTGATATGCGTGCAGTGGGCGCCGGAGAAGCGTTAATGATCCCGTCGCTGACGGCTTTATTCGCTACGTTTTGCAAGACGGTTAACACCCGCTCCTGATCCACGCTGATATCTAATTGAACTTTGGCAGAGTGCCAGGCTACGTTGGTGGGGCGTGTTAGGTTCACCACCGTAACCATCGAGAACTCACTATTCGGGATCAGTATTCCAATACCGTCGCCATCTACCAGAGCGGTAAGACGCCAGTTGAATTCGATGAACTGTGCCTTGTAATCCCGCCCTTTGTGTTGAAACTGCAACCAATCGCCAGACTGAATACTGGAATCTAAGGCAAGTGCAATGCCACAAAACAAGTCTGACACCAAGCCGCGCAGTGCCAAACCCACTACAAAACCTAGAACACCGGTAGCAGCAAGGAAAGTTTCTAGGGGTTGCTTGAACACATAGTTCATGCCCGCCAAGGCAAGTACTACATAGATCAGGATGACGATGATGTGTAGCGCCAACTTTGGCACAACACGCCGATCTGCCTGTGCTTGGGCTTTGCCATGAATGAACCAAATCACCCGCGCAATTAAATAGGCCAACGCCACAAACTGCACGAACTGCACCACCTTGGCCGGTAGATCAGTCACCGCAATATTATCTGCCGGCAACCACCACCATGAACTTGGATGAAATAGAAGCAGATACGCCAGCAACCCCAGGTTGAGGGCTATTGGGAGCGCTAATTGCTGAAGTATTTTTTTTTGGCGTGCCATTCAGAGATGGAAAGTTATGATCAGTTTGCATTATCGCCTGCTCACGCTCAGATTCAAAATCAATTCAGCGCTCACAAAACGAAAAGCCCGCTGTGTTTCCACAGCGGGCTCTTATCCTACGCACTCATCACAAACTGGCTGGGCCAGCAGGGGATTAGAACTTGGTACGCATACCGAAGCCAACAACAGAGTTGTTATTAGCAGCACTAGTTGAAGCGTAACCGATTCCACCAGGCTGAACAAACATTGCACCTGCATAGATATCAGTACGTTTGGTCAATGAATAGTCAGCTAACAGCGAATAAAATGCAATGTTGTAACTATTGTCAGTAGTGGGAGAACCGTTAGTCTTATCGTAGGTCCGATTTGCTGCAGCTAAACCAAAATATAGTTTATCACTAAATTGATAATCTACACCAACATGCCACAAGTGTTGATTACCACCGGAAGCTGAAGATAAATTCACACATTCGGTAACAGCACTAGAAACGGAGAAATACGAAGGGCAAGAACCACCACTCAGCAAGTTGTCAGAGGGAGC
>CAIPTD010000158.1 GCA_903867885.1 uncultured Ferrovum sp.
CAACAGACTTTATCAACTCAACAACAGATTACGTTAAAACCATTGCTAAATGTCCACAATTCATGCTTTATTCACACAGCGATTCAAGCAATTTGCTGGGCAGCATATGAAGGGCCCTTGGAATTCATATTAACAGATTGGGATCGTATTAAAAACCACACGTTGTTGAATGATCAGCAAACGTTCCTTTATGTTTTCGAAGCACTATTAATAAACCATCATTTGCCAACTCCAACTCCATGGGAAATTCATTATTCATTCTTATCCCTTAATAGGAAAATTAAGGGACTCCGTGACGCCACTGGCAATAATAAGCTTTATCAAGAGCTTGAGTTAGCCACTTTTGAAAAAGAGTTAAATGAAAAACCCCATGCGCAGACTATTGACGACGCTTTTCCGGTCCTTTTGTGGTTGATAAGAATGTTCGAATTTATAGTTCATGGAAATACGGGAGAGGAATTATCCTATGCGAACGCACCTTCATCATTCAAATTTGAACGCAAGTCTGTATACTATTGCACTAAATGTAATACGGCAGCAACTACTAGTTCATATACCTGTAGTTGGATCGATCCAAATATGGATGTTGCATGCACCAACACCCATACTACTGGCGAATCTAAACGTTGCGACACCTGTGGGCTAGATACACCACATATTAAAACGGAATGGATCGAACCATTGGAATCGACTACAGCAATAATATTTAACTTTTCCATACGTCAACCACTGAATTGCTTTACCGGCGGTGAGTCACAGCCGTATATCTGGATCCCACCGATATTAGGCGAATTTGGGCACTACGATCCACTTGAAAAAGCGTGGTGCCCATATCAACCCGTCCGAGATGATGAGTTTGGTATTGCTTTGCTTGGCAACTTCGAACCGGTCGGCAGTACGTTTCATTGGTATTTGCATGCCTTTGAACCTTATACCGTTATGAACAGATCAGAAGATTCCCAACGAAAATCTTCCAGATCATTAGCGATGGGCTGGCATGAGCTAAATGACATGAACCTCGGAACGCAAAACACAAATCCCGCTATCCAAAATAATAATAAAGTATCGTTCGCCATTTATTTTCGCAGACCGAAGAGCATAGTAGCCTTTCTAAAAACCGTTTACAATGACAAAAAGTTTACAACCCCACAATATTTTTTGGAGTTGCCACACATTAAAGAAAACAAAGCCATTCTGGCTCGGCGCGCGAAAAAGCTAGCAAAAGTGCGTGATGCTTATCAAAAGCGTCAAGCGCCCCAAACAGGAGGTGAGACGTCAGCGTCAGCAGCTGGGTCATCAGCTGGACCATCCGCTTCTCGATCTGCAGCGTCTGAATCGGCGTCGGCTGCTGGTGCATCAGCTTCTGAATCGGCGTCGGCTGCTGGTGCATCAGCTGCCGGGCCCCAGTCCCTAGTGCCAACAAGAGAGACGGCGCAGACGGTTACGCAAAGGATTGCTAAAACAATAGCGGACCTTTGCGGTGACGACTTTGATGTGACGGATATTAATATGACTAGCAATGATAGGAATGTAAAACTTGTTCAAGCATTTTCGAAATCTAGC
>CAIPTD010000159.1 GCA_903867885.1 uncultured Ferrovum sp.
CTGGCTTCTTCAGCCCACCCTACTCATTCACCAAGGCGACCCCTTAGTTGTGATGGTCAATCGCGATATGGCGCTTCCAATATTATCTTCTGATTAAACACTAACCCAATGAACCCTCTCATTTTTATTCTACTGACAGGGCTTGCGCTATGTTTTGCCTCTGGTAGCGCGCTCAGTGCTGAGAGCATGGTGCTGTTACGTTCTGTGCCGCCCAGCAGCGCATCCCCCTTAACCTCAGGCTATTCAAGCTCAAGCTATTCAAGCCCAAGCCCCACCTATTCAAGCCCCACCTATTCAAGCCCCATTACTTCCTTAGCCCCACCCCGCAATATAGTGTTAAATACAAACGGGTTAGCACCATCCACACAAACTAATGACCCATTGAATGGGATCCTGCATGGCATTGCCATGGTGGAATCGCGTCGGGGCAATACACCCTGGCCTTGGACACTCAACGTTGCAGGCCAACCCTATTTTTTTATAGATCGAGAATCCGCGTGGAATGCATCGCAACGATTAACACAACATCAAATAGACAACTTTGATATTGGCGTGATGCAAGTGAACTGGCATTTCCACAAGCAGCGCTTCAAAAGCACTTGGGATGCGCTCGATCCAAAAACCAACCAGAACGTTGCTGAAAGCATTTTGCGCGAACAATGGGAACGCACCGGGCATTTACCTACCGCGATAGCACGCTATCACAGCGCCAACCCTAAGCTAGGGATGCCCTATTTGAAAAAAGTCATTCAAGCCATGAATGAAGCAGGGAGATAAAAATGAAAAGAAAACGACCCGCAATCTGTGCGCTCCTGACGTGCATGTTGATCAGCGTAAACGCACCAGCTGCAGGCACGATCAGTTCTAAATTCAATTTTTATTACGCGCTAGAAGGCGATACAGACATCGCACCAAGCCAAGTCTTTGACGATGGCACACAGATTTTTTTACAGTTTAATCAGCAACCCCAATTACCTGAGTTTTATTTAGATGACGGGCAAGGAAAACCACTGATAACCCCAGCCAAGTCCGAACTTCAATCACCGTATATAGTCATTCATACCCTAACGCCGCGACTGCATCTCAATCTAGGCCAACATCATGCCGTACTAGTGAACCAAAGCATGAAGCAGCCCAAAGGGCTTGTATCCTCTACAAAAACACTAGGCGCCATTTTTACTTCAAAAAAAGAGGCGCCAACTCAAGATCTTATTTCCCCTCCAACTTTAGCCCCTTCCAATGCCAACACAAGCCAAGCTAAGTTCATCTTTCAGGTACGGGACCGTGAAGCCTTATCACAGGCTTTGCGTCATTTCCTTGAGGCGCAAGGATGGAGATTGGAATGGAACAGCCCCGATGACTTTGTGATTCATTCTGCTTATGTTCTCTATGGCTCTTCTCTTCCTCAGTTAATCAATAACGTACTGTCAGAGTTTAAACTTACAGCTCAATATAGTAACAACGCTGTCATCGTGAGCGCCCTCTCCCCCTAAAAGCGCATATTTACTTTCAAACACAGTCAGCTAACGCACAGAGTATTCAAAACATTGGATGGATAATGAAAGGTATTTTCGGTTATGCTTGCCCCAAATTATTCAACGCCTATCGCATCCTATTCCATTTTATTGCTGAATTTTAGGGAGTACTTTTCATGAAACAATTCATCCATTCAATTGTTGTTGCTACTACATTTTTTCTGCTTGCGTCTGCCAATGGGGTGACTGCCGCTGAAATCGCGGGCCACATTGCACCTGGTTATCTCAGTTCTGGCTTTGGTATTCCTGTTAAAAATAATTACGGCGAATGCTGGATGTCGGGCCCCGTAAGCAATTTCAAGCCAAGCGCAGACTGTATGACGGCCCCTGAACCCAAAATGATAGAGGCCCCAAAATCTGAAGCCGTGGCAGCCCCTGATGCAAAGCCCGTAGAAGCCAAACAAGCAGAACCCTCCCCCGCTTCTGTCGCTGCTGCGCCAGTCCAAATGAGCCTTGCGGCCGATGCATTATTTGATTTTGATAAATTTAAACTACGTCCAGCCGGCATGAAGGCCATTGATGACGCGCTCGCAAAGACCATGATGCAAGGTGGCGCATTTTCAATTGAGCGCATTATGGTGGTTGGTCATACCGATAGCGTGGGAACCGTTTCTTATAATCAAAAACTATCTGAGCGCCGAGCAAACTCAGTGAAAGCCTATATGGTTTCAAAAGGGGTGCGGTCCGACATGATCGTGACCGAAGGCAAAGGAAAACTCTACCCCATTGCAACGAATACAACCGCAGAGGGCCGTCAGTTAAATCGTCGGGTTGACATCACCTTTGAAGGCACAGAGCCCGCACAAAAATAAGTCAAACAGTCTTAGCATGCCCTTCTTTAAGAATGCGTATGCGATACAGACGAGTAGAAAACGGTTTAAAAAAAGGAAAAGGTCGCATCAATGACCTTTCCTTTTTAATCTTTACCGTGCAAAAGATCGTCAACTAAATCAATCCAATGCCGCACTGGCACGGCTGTTCCAGATTGCAGATGCATTTGGCAGCCAATGTTAGCGGTGGCGATCATTGCAGGTGCCGTGCCCAGTAGGTGACCCAGTTTGCGTGTTTTAAGCGCTTGCGACAGTGCGGGTTGCAACAAAGAATAGGTACCTGCGCTCCCACAACATAAGTGACTTTCAGCGAAGGGTTGCAATACATAACCCATCGCACTCAGAAGGGCTTCGGCTTTGCCTCTGATTTGTTGCCCATGTTGCAACGAACAGGGCGGGTGATACGTAATGCGCGCAGCCTTACCAGAAGGGCGTCGAATCAAGGGCATGAAGTGAACTAACTTTTCACTGAGTGGCGCCAAAATTTCAGATAAATCTTTGACGAGTGCACTCACCCTGTTGGCACGCTCCGCATAGACAGGATCATTCCGCAAGTGATGTCCGTAATCTTTAAGTTCAGAACCACATCCACTGGCGGTGGCAATAATAGCCTCTGCCCCAGCTTCAATGCTTGGCCACCAAGCATCAATATTGCGGCGCATTGCATCTAGCGCCCCGTCATGATCTCCGGTGTGATGCGGAAGCGCACCACAACACCCTGCGCGAGATACTTGCACTAAACTGATTTGAAGCCGATCCAACACTCTCGCCGCGGCCGCATTTGTACCGGGGTCCAAGGCAGGTTGAACACATCCTCCCAACACAATCATACGTCGCGCATGCCTGGCCGGCGGCCACACTCCGGCAGAACGCACATCAGGCACACTTGCAGCAAGTTGCTCAGGCATCAGGCCTTTTAAGGCTCTTCCTAACTTCAGCGCAGCGCCAAACAGCCCTGCCTTACCCAAACCAAAGCGAATAATAGAACGCTTTACACGAGCCCCTAATGGCCTGGGAAAGCGTTGTTCAAGCAAACTGCGGCCTGCATCCACTAAACGCCCATAACGCACACCAGAAGGACAAGTTGATTCGCAGGCTCTGCAAGTCAAACAGCGGTCTAAATGATACTGGGTGCGTTCACCGGGTTCTTGCCCCTCAAATAACGCCTTCATCAAATAGATCCGGCCGCGCGGGCTATCCAGCTCATCCCCCGTCACCTGATAGGTTGGGCAGGTCGCCAAGCAAAAACCACAGTGCACACAAGCGCGCAAAATAGATTCGGCTTCTTGTGCCTCTGGAGTTTTTTTCAGATCAGGATCAATCGCAGCGTACATGAGGTCTAGAAAAAGTCAGGTGTCCCGGGATTCATAATCCCGAAAGGGTCAAAAGTTTTTTTTAAGTTGAGATGCAAAGAACGCAGAACAGGGCTTAAGGGATGAAAAATCGGCGCACTCGTATCAGGACCGTGCATTAAAAAAGCATGCCCTCCCCATGCAGCTACCTGCTTGCGAATGAAGTCTGCCGGGGCTTCGCTGCGCAGCCATCGCTGCCCGCCCCCCCACTCCCACAAGGTTGCACCTGGCAAATCTAAAGGCGCAATCGTAGGAGGAAGAGACAGTCGCCAAAGCGCTCCGCCCGCATCAAAGAAAGGATGGCTGCGTTCTCTCAAGCTTTCCCAGTGATAATGCGCAGCACGCTCTGGCAGTCGCTCACCCCCCATAGTTTGACAAGCAAGTTCAATCGCAGCAGAGACACCCGATAGCCGCACCCTCAAAACGCCCTGATCCCAGCTACTCCCAGATAGCGGCAAGGGCTTCCCGGCCCAACGATTGATCTCTTGAATGGCCTGAGCTTGTTTCATTTCAAATTGCAAAGTGCGCTCTTGTTGTGGCATGGGCAGTACCTTAAAACTAACTTCAGTGATCACCCCCAAAGAGCCCCACGCTCCTGCCTGCAAACGGGTCACATCAAAGCCCGCCACATTTTTAATGACTTGCCCGCCAAAGTTCAGTTCTTGCCCCTGACCGTCGATCAGGCGCAAACCCAATACATGATCGCGCACCGCGCCAGCCAGCCAACGCCTCGGACCTCCGCGTTGGGCAGCAACGCCGCCCCCAACGGTTGATCGGCCTGCCCCCAACAGGGGCTCAAAAGCCAACATCTGTTGCTGCGCAGCCAACTCTGCTTGAACGGCAGCAAGCGGCGTTGCCGCGCCTACTGTAATCACAAGCTCACTGGGTTCATAGGCAATCACACCAGATAGCCCAGATAAATCCAAAGGCTCGCCCGAAGATGAGGCGGCCAGGCTGGCATGCGTTCCCCCACCTATTAAACGTAAAGGCGTTTTGCTTTCAGCCGCTTGGGCCACTTTCCGCGCAATCTGGGCACGCGCTGAACTCAGATCAACGGGCTCAGCCCTCAGGGTCTCTGGGTTAACTTGAGAATGTTCCATCAATTAGAAACGAGGTAATTCAGGATGAGGCAATGCCCCATGGTGAACGTGCATTCGGCCCAGCTCCGCACACCGATGCAAAGCAGGCACCGCCTTGCCCGGATTGAGTAATCCAGAGGGGTCAAAAGCACGCTTCACACCATGAAAAGTTTCAAGTTCATCAGAAGAAAACTGCACACACATGGCATCAATTTTTTCCACACCTACGCCGTGCTCACCGGTGATGGTGCCCCCCACTTCCACGCACTTTGCCAAAATCTCATTCGCAAAGACTTCTGTTCTTTCAAAATCACCGGGTAAAGAAGCATCAAACAATAAAAGCGGATGCAAATTGCCATCTCCCGCGTGGAATACATTCACCACCTCAATACCAATTTCTTTAGAACGCGCATACATCCAATTCAATACAGCACCCAAGGTGCGCCGAGGAATAGTGCCATCAATGCAGTAGTAATCGGGTGCCAAGCGACCTACAGCAGGAAAAGCAGCTTTACGACCCGCCCAAAACTTCAGCCGCTCTGCTTCATCACTGGAATACCGTATCTCAGTTGCGCCTGCTTTCTCTAGCACCGAGCGCATACGCTCAATCTCATCAGCCACTTCTTCCTCGGTGCCATCCGATTCGCAAATCAGCAATGCTTCAGCATCGGCAGGGTAGTTGGCATGAACAAAGGCTTCTGCCGCCCGAGTGGCAGGACCATCCATCATTTCTAGGCCTGCAGGGATGATTCCCGCAGCAATAATATCGGCCACCGCTTGACCTGCTTTTTCTACCTCATCAAAACTCGCCAGCAAGGCTTGTGCCTTGCGTGGTTTAGGTAACAAGCGGACCGTAATTTCCGTGACCACCGCAAGTAAGCCCTCGCTTCCGGTAAGCAAAGCCATCAAATCAAACCCAGCTGCATCGGGCCCCTCGGAGCCGGCTTCAAAAACCGTTCCATCCATCAGGTAAGCGCGAACGCGCAAGAGGTTATGCACGGTCAGTCCATACTTCAAGCAGTGCACACCACCTGAATTCTCGGCCACATTTCCACCAATGCTACAAGCGATCTGGCTAGAGGGGTCCGGCGCGTAATACAAACCCAGCGAAGCCACAGCTTCAGAGATCGCAAGATTACGCACACCAGGTTGTACTCGCGCCGTTCGGGCATGGCTATTGACTTCTAGAATACGATTCAAACGCGCCAAAGACATCAACACACCTTCTTTGTGCGGAAGCGCCCCACCCGACAACCCGGTACCTTGGCCACGCGGCACCACAGGCACACCAAGTTGATGGCACGCTTTCAGTACCCCCTGAACCTCGGTTTCATTGGACGGCAAAACCACTATACGAGGCATGGCTCGATAAGAGCTCAAGCCGTCACTTTCGTAAGGGCGACGCGCTTGAACTTCAGTGAGGATAGCGGAAAGGGGCAGGACTTCGCGCAAAGCACGCAGCAAATCTGAATCAGTGACAATTGGTAGTTGGTCTACAGTTCCCATCATCAAATGGTAGCATGACTGATCGATGAAATCGTCTGCCCAGCCTCCAAAATGCTCAGAGCAGCCAGCGCGCCTAATCTCAAGGATCTCTTTATATGTTTCGTTTTGCAGCCAACCTTTCGATGATGTTTCAGGAACAGGATTTCCTTGATCGCTTTACCGCTGCCAAACAAGCAGGCTTTGATGCAGTAGAGTTTCTGTTTCCCTATGCCTACCCCGCGCACGAAATCGTAAAACGACTTGAAGACAACCAGCTCGATCTCGCTTTATTTAATCTACCCCCGGGAGATTGGGAGGCGGGAGAGCGTGGATTGTCTATTTACCCTGAGCGTCGCGGAGAATTTCAGGCAACGGCTGGAATGGCAATGCAATACGCCCAATTGCTAAAGGTAAAGCAATTGCATGTGATGGCCGGCATCATTCGCCCCGGTGAAGATTTAGCAGGCATGCGGCGCACTTATATTGATAACCTGCGCAAAACAGCACAAAGCGCTGCCGAGCATGGATTCACCATCCTGATTGAGCCTCTTAATCCACGCGATATGCCTGGCTATTTTTTACGCACCTGCAGCCAAGCTGCTCAAATCATTTCCGAGGTGGGCGAACCCAATCTCAAACTGCAATTCGACATGTACCACGTTCAAATCACCGAAGGGGATGTGACCACTCGGCTTAAAGAGTGGGCCTCTATCATCGGTCATATTCAGATCGCAGGCGTACCCGGAAGACATGAACCAGATCATGGCGAACTCCACTACCCTTGGCTTTTGCAAACCCTGCATGAACTTGGTTATGAAGGGTATGTGGGCTGTGAATATCGCCCCCTGAGCAAAACCGAGGACGGACTCAAGTGGATGTCAGGCTATCACTCAGCGCCCACCCCAGCAGCAGGGGCTCTTAATCCATTGCCCGGCAGTTGAGGTGCGGCTAAACCTGCAATTTCGCAGACCAATACCAACTGAGACCAAGCAATCGTGCCATATGGAATCAACACCTTGGGCGCCCGCTCAAACGGTTGGGTAATCAACTCAATTAGTTTTCCATCCTCATCAAAAATAGAACCCTTCAGCAAAGCCTGATCATTCCGAACGCAACTGGATCGTCTGTACGTACGTTTTTGTTTGATGAATCGTCCGCTTGCTTGATCGGTTTGCGTAGGCTTTTTGTAGATCACGATGTCCCATGCTTCTACATCACCGTCTACGATCCTTACCGATGTGCGATCCAGATAAAAATCACGGCTATCATCCACTGAAGGCAGATGGATCCATTGTGGACGAAACGGAGACTCGGCTAAGCTTGCCTCCGCCGCCGATGCGAACTGCGATACCACCATCACTATCAGTGAAGCGGCCATAGTAAAACAACCATAAGCCACGGAAGGCTTCCGAAGCACGCGCCCCATCTGCTTGCTAGGTTGGCGCCTTCATGAAACCACGCAGCAGAGCGGGTACTTCTGCTGCACGACGTCCTGGCCGTTGACTCAATCCACTTTGTGCAGAAACGTCTTGGCCTTGGCTCTTGGACTCCATCGCACTGGGTTCTGATAACACCACACCCGCCATAGGATCCATATCTTCTAGACGAGGACGATGATGTCTACCTCCAGCCGATTCTTTTCTTGGCGGGCGCTCCGAATCTGATCCCGCGCGCTCAAAGCGCGTGTTGGAGGCACTCGCATTGCTACCAGAACCTGAGCCTGAACGCGGGGCAAACTTTTCGCGCTCAGGGCTTGCCGATTGAAATTGCGGCAATTCCACCACATTGATTTTTGTTTTAATGAGCTTTTCAATCTCACGCAAATTACGCTCTTCATCGGGAGCAACTAAAGAAAAGGCATGACCCGTACTCCCCGCTCGACCCGTTCTACCAATACGATGCACATAGTCTTCAGCGACATGCGGTAAATCATAATTGAATACATAGGGCAGGTCTTCTACATCAAGTCCGCGCGCAGCAATGTCCGTTGCAACAAGAATCTTCACTTCACCCGCTTTAAAATTATTCAGGCTTTCTTCTCGACCTTGTTGCGTTTTATCACTATGAATGGCGGCCGCATGAATGCCATCGCGAATCAGTTGCGAACATAATTTATTGGCCCCTTGCTTGGTCCCACAAAATACAATCGCTTGCGGAATAGCAAACTCGCGAATCAAATGCACGAGTGCATCTTTTTTGCGGGCATCAGGAACCGAGTAAACCCGCTGCTCGACGAGCTCTGCGGTTTGATTGCTGCGTGCCACCTCAATCGTGACAGGATTCGTCAAGAAATCATCAGCCAAACGTTTAATCTCATTCGAGAACGTAGCAGAGAACAATAAAGTTTGGCGATCAGCGGGAAGCAGTTGCAAGATGCGTTTGATATCTGGAATAAAACCCATATCTAACATTCGGTCGGCTTCATCCAACACCAAAATACTGGCCGTGCCCAAGCGCACGGTTTTGTTATTCACGTGGTCCAGCAAACGCCCTGGAGTCGCCACTAAAATTTCCACACCAGACTGCAATGCCTTGACTTGGGGATCCATCGGCATTCCGCCGTAAATCACACTCGAGCGAATAGGCAAGTATTTACTGTAAGACTTCACGCTTTCTTCCACCTGTACCGCAAGCTCTCGCGTAGGGGTCAGGATCAAACAACGAATCGGGTGCCGAGCGGGAGAAGGGCTGGTGTTGGCGTTAGGCTGCACTCTTTGCAAGATAGGCAAGGTAAAACCTGCCGTCTTTCCTGTCCCCGTTTGCGCAGCAGCCAATACATCTCTCCCACCCAGTATCACTGGAATGGCTTGGGCTTGGATGGGGGTGGGCTCTTCGTAGCCCATATCGAGCAGCGCGCGCAACAACTCGGGGGATAAACCGAGTGACTCAAATGACATGCCGTAAATTCTCCGCTAAGCCTCAGATTGTACATGGGGTGCGGCTTCCCCGCTTGGATGACCAAACTGCAGTGCCGCGAGGTGAGCATATAAGCCAGCCTTTTCAACTAGGCTGGTATGCGTGCCCTCTTCTACTAAACGCCCTTCTTCCAGCACCAAGATGCGGTTGGCCTTTTGCACCGTTGCAAGCCGATGGGCAATGATCAATGTCGTTCGGCCGTGCATTAAGCGCTCCAGGGCTTCTTGCACCAGTCTCTCGCTCTCCGCATCCAAGCTACTGGTTGCCTCATCCAGCAAAAGAATTGGACGATCTGCAAGCAACGCTCTAGCAATCGCAATTCGAGCGCGCTGCCCCCCGGATAGGCGCACACCTCTCTCTCCTAGCCAGGTATTCATACCTTCAGGTAATTGATCGATAAATTCCATCGCACAGGCTGACTGACAGGCGTCTTGAATTTCAGCATCGGTGGCATCCGGTCGGCCATAACGCACATTATCGAACACACTGGCAGCGAAGATCGCGGGTTCCTGCGGAACCACGGCCATATATTTTCTTAACTCACGCCCACCCAGTTGTTCGGACTCCACACCATCAATCAGAATCCTTCCTGAATCAGGGCGGTAAAAACGCATGAGCAATTGAAACACCGTTGTTTTACCAGCACCTGAGGGCCCCACCAACGCAACACTTTCACCTAACCCTATTTTTAGATTTAAATGATCCAGCGCATAACGATCAGGACGCGAAGGATAACGAAAACAGACATTCTCAAAAGAGACTTCTCCTCGAACAGGCTTGGCAAGAATCCGGGGCACAAGCGGTTCAGGAATATCGGGCGGCGCATCCAGAATTTCAAAGAGCCGCTCGGTTGCTCCTGCCGCACGCTGAAGATCGCCCAAGGTTTCGCTGACTGCGCCCACTGAACCTGCCACTACCACGGCGTAAAACACGAAAGAAGATAATTCACCCGCGCTAATGCGGCCGGCAATGACATCATGTCCGCCCACCCAAAGAATCACCCCCACCGCTCCAAACACCAACAAGATAACCATCGCTGTCAGCAAGGAGCGTTGCCGAATACGCTCCTTCGCTGCTTGAAAAGCGCCCTCAACCCGTGATCCAAAAAACGTTCTATCGATATCCTCATGGCAATAGGCTTGAACAGTGCGTATTTCATGTAAGGTCTCATCGATATAACTC
>CAIPTD010000160.1 GCA_903867885.1 uncultured Ferrovum sp.
CAGATTTTACTAGAAAGCATTGAAGCGCTGCGCGAAGCAGGCATTCCTTTTGCAAAGCGCCCAGAATTTTTGATTCGAAACTAAGTCTGTCTAAACTTCTTATGGGCTTATCTTCCTTGTCGCCATGCCTTTGGGCCAGTATCCTAGTTAGCTCATTAAAAAAATTGCTGTATTCCGCTAGGAGTTGCCCTTGTTATTTTCTGGTTTGTTGAATCTGTCCGTGTGGCAGTTGATTGCCGTTGCTTTAATCCTCACGCATATCACCATCGCATCGGTCACCATTTTCTTGCACCGCTGCCAAGCCCACAGGGCGCTTGAGTTAGGTCTTTTTCCAAGCCATTTCTTTCGATTCTGGTTGTGGTTAACCACCGGAATGATTACCCGTGAATGGGCTGCGATTCATCGCAAACACCATGCGAAATGTGAAACTGAAGAGGATCCCCATAGCCCCCAAATCTTAGGCATTAATAAGGTGTTGTGGGGAGGGGTGCTCCTCTATGTTCAAGAAACACGCGTAAAAGAGACCATAGAGCGTTACGGCCACGGTACACCGGATGATTGGATTGAGCGGGTTCTCTACACGCCGCATGAGCGTATTGGCGTGACCTTAATGGCCTTCATTAACATAGCTTTGTTTGGTTTTATTCCTGGCATGTTGGTGTGGTTGGTACAAATGATCTGGATTCCATTCTGGGCGGCAGGTGTCATCAACGGCCTGGGGCATTACTTTGGCTACCGTACCTTCCAGAGCAAGGATGCCAGTACCAATTTAATCCCTTGGGGTGTTCTGATTGGGGGAGAAGAGCTGCATAACAACCATCATGCGTATGCCACCTCAGCGCGTCTCTCCAATCGCTGGTTTGAATTTGATATTGGCTGGTTTTATATCTGCATTCTTGAACTGCTGGGGCAAGCGAAGGTTAAGAATGTCGCCCCCCTATTGAAATTAGATCGCACAAAGACCGAAGTTGATTTGGTCACTTTGCAGTCAGTGATTACGCATCGTTATGACGTGTTAGCCAAATACGCGCGCTATTTGTCTCAGCTCACTCAACAAGAAGTTTCACATCTCTCACAGCATATGACCTTGCCTTCAGGAACCGAGAGTTACGCTGCGATTCAGCGCTTTTTGCATCGCGAGCCCGAACAGCTGAATGCGGACGAGCGTGCAGCGGTAGGTCATGTATTGGAGCGCAGCGCTGCGCTTAAAACGATTTACCAGATGCGTGAAGAGTTAGTAGCCATTTGGACTCGAACGAATATGACCCGTGAACAACTCTTGGCGCAATTGCAGGAATGGTGTCATCGCGCTGATCAGAGTGATATTGCTGGGTTGCGCAGGTTTTCTCAGCATTTGCGTTGTTACGCTTAGAACTTAAGCTGATAAAGTGTGAGATAAATATTCTTTGGTCTCGTCATAGGGCTGGGCTAAAATAGAAGGCTTCGCCTTTTATTGGGGCCTAAGGGCTCAAGTTCACATGTATTTTTACGATGAGATTGACCAAAAAATCGTAGACGAGCGGGTTGCGCAATTTCGTGACCAGAC
>CAIPTD010000161.1 GCA_903867885.1 uncultured Ferrovum sp.
GGTGCTCAACATCATAATGAGATCTTCAGGTTCCAGAGAAGTGGTCTTGTCGAACTGCAAACGAATACTTTCACCATTGGCATCCACTTTACGAATGCCCAATCTACGTGCCGATAGACGAATACGATGGCATTCGAGTAAAAGCTGAGTGGATTCGGGAACTAAACCGAAGCGATCAATCAACTCTTCGCGCATGTCTTCCAATTGATGTTCTTCTTCGCAGTTTGCTAAACGTTTATAGATGATCAGTCGTTCATGCACATCGCCACAGTAATCTAATGGCAATAAGGCGGGGGCATGTAAATTGATTTCAGTCGTTACGCCAAGGGGTTCTTCTTCATTCCAAATTTTGCCTTTCTTCATGGCCCGAACGGCATTGTTTAGCATCTCTGCATAAAGCCCAAAACCAATCTGCTGAATCTCGCCGCTCTGAGAGTCCCCCAAGACTTCTCCCGCACCACGAATCTCAAGATCATGCATGGCTAAGAAGAAACCAGAACCGAGTTCCTCCATCATCTGAATCGCTTCTAAGCGTTTTTTGGCTTGTGCGCTGAGTGCTTCAGAAGGCGGGGTAAGGAGATAGGCATAAGCCTGATGATGTGAACGCCCTACCCGACCCCGCAGCTGATGCAATTGAGCCAAACCGAACTTATCGGCTCGATGCATGATGATGGTATTAGCCGTCGGCACATCAATACCGGTCTCAATAATGGTAGAGCACAGCAGCACGTTATATTGCTGATGGTAAAAGTCACGCATCACGCGTTCGAGTTCACGTTCTGGGAGTTGACCGTGTGCGACGGCAATACGTGCTTCTGGCACTAAAGCGGTGAGCCGCTCGCGCATGTTCTCAATGGTGTCCACTTCGTTATGCAGAAAATAAAGCTGCCCTCCGCGCTTAAGCTCACGTGAACACGCTTCTTGAATCACAGATTCAGAATAGGGATAAACAAAGGTTTTAATCGCTAATCGTTTTTGAGGTGCGGTGGCAATCACTGAAAAATCGCGCAAGCCTTCCATGCTCATGGCCAATGTTCTAGGAATCGGTGTGGCTGTGAGTGTTAAAACATCTACTTCTGCGCGCAAAGCTTTAAGACGTTCTTTCTGTCGGACTCCGAAGCGATGTTCTTCATCGATAATCACTAAGCCAAGATTATGGAATTCGATCCCCTCGCCAATCAGTTTGTGGGTTCCAATAACGATATCGATGCTGCCTGCTTTTAGGCCAGCAAGATTGATGGTGGTTTCTTTGGCGGATCGAAACCGAGAGAGCTCGGCAACTTTCACCGGCCATTCGGCAAAACGATCACTGAAATTCTGAAAGTGTTGTTCGGCTAGCAAAGTGGTAGGGACCAGAACAGCCACTTGCTTGCCTGCATTGACAGCAAGAAAAGCAGCGCGCATAGCGACTTCAGTTTTACCAAAGCCCACGTCACCGCAAATCAGGCGATCCATGGGGCGACCCGATCCCATGTCGTCCATCACTGCAGTAATTGCGGCGCGTTGATCAGGGGTCTCTTCAAATGGAAAACCTGATGCAAACTGAGCATATTCGCTTTCCTTGAGTGGGAAAGAGAATCCTTGGCGTGCAGCACGTTTGGCATAAAGATCTAGCAACTCTGCGGCGGTATCTCGCACCTGTTGGGCTGCTTTACGTTTAGCTTTATCCCATTGGCCAGAGCCCAGTTTATGGAGGGGCGCAGACTCTGGTGGGCCGCCGGTATACCGGCTGATCTGATGGAGTTGAGAGACGGGAACATAGAGTTTGTCTCCGTCGGCATAGTCGAGTTGAAGAAATTCATTCTCGCCTTCACCCATATCCATATTGAGTAGGCCCATGTAGCGACCTACTCCATGTTCAATGTGTACAACGGGATCATGAAGTCGGACCTCAGAGAGGTCTTTGATCATGCTTTCGTTATTGCTGCGCTGGCGGCCATCCCGGCGGCGGCTTTGCCTGACCTGGGTGGCATAGAGTTCTGCTTCGGTTAGGACGCTGAACGCTTCGGTGGGAGCGATAAATCCTGCTGCAAGGGGGCCAACCGTGATTCCAAGCGGCGGGCGCAAACTTAAAAATCCAGCCCAGTCTTCGCAAAGGGTGACTTCAATGTTGTGTTCGATCAGTAGCTGACTGATCGTTTCACGTCTACCCAGGCTTTCTGCAACAAGTAAAACCGAACCAGAGTTGTGATGCAGAAACTGATTGAGCCGGTCCAGAGGGTGATCCGAGCCACGCTGAATCTCAATATTAGGGAGCGGTGTGCTTTGCACAATCAGGGAAGCAAGTTCCGAAGGAAGGGCGGGTAAGGTGTGATCTGCTTCATTGGATTCTGGCGAGCCATGCGCAACCTTAATATCCGTATGCGCACCGGCTGGGGCTGGCATTTCAAAGCGGGGCCAAGCATTCATCCGAGAGAAGAACTCATCCTCAGGTAGGAAAAGGTCTTTGGGAGCCATGACTGGGCGGGTGCGGTCTCCTTTTAATACTTCGTGGCGTGTTTTAGCTGATTCCCAAAACTCATGGGCTGCATGCACTGCATCGCCATGCGTAATGCACAAAGTATTGGCAGGAAGGAAGTCAAACAGGGTTTCTGTTTGATCAAAAAATAGTGGTAGAAAATATTCAATCCCACCCGGCACGATGCCGCTACTAATATCTTTGTAGATTTTGACACGCGAAGGATCCCCTTCAAAATAATCTCTAAAGCGTTCCCTGAAACCAATTCGGCCCGCCTCATCAGTGGGGAATTCACGCGCAGGAAGCAGGCGGATTTCGCTCACGGGGTATACCGTTCTTTGCGTATCAACATCAAAAGTACGAATTGTTTCTACATCTTCATCCAGTAATTCAATCCGAAATGGCAGTGTGCTGCCAGCAGGGAATAGATCGATTAAGCCCCCCCTGACGCAATATTCACCGGGGCTCATCACTTGCTGAACGTGGTGATAGCCCGCAAGGGTTAATTGACTGCGGAATGCTTCTTGAGGCAAAGGCTTCCCCTTGAAAACCTCAAAGGTTCGGGCCGCGAGATATTCTCGTGGTGCCAAGCGATACATCGCCGTAGCAACGGGAACGATCAGCGCTTGGCATTTTCCTGTGGCAATGTGCCAGAGGGTGGCTAAGCGCTCAGAAATCAAATCCTGATGGGGTGAAAAACCATCGTAGGGGAGGGTTTCCCAATCTGGAAGTAGGTGGACGTTTTGACCTGGAGAAAACCAGCTCAGCTCTTCAAGAAGACGCTGACCATGCCAGGCACTAGCAGTAAAAATCACCAAAGGCCGCGCTTGGCCTGCGATGAGCCGAGCAAGACTCAAAGCATCAGCGCAACCGCTCCCCTCAGGCAAGCGCAATCGGCTGCCAGGTTTTAATAGTTTGGGTGGAAGATCAGTAAAAGACATAAGCGGGACGGATTATACGTGCTGTGGGCCAGCAGAATCCGTCCCTATATGCAAAAGAGTTACTTTGTAACGACAGGAATGCTGGCTATCTTGTTTTTCCATTCGGCAGGGCCAGTGATATGTACAGATTCACCTCTGGAGTCAACCGCCACCGTAACAGGCATGTCTTTGACATCGAATTCATAGATGGCTTCCATACCAAGATCAGCAAAAGCCACCACCCGAGAAGATTGAATGGCTTTGGATACCAGATAGGCGGCACCTCCGACTGCCATCAGATACACGCTATGGTGGTCACGAATAGCGTCAATGGCCTCAGGTCCCCGCTCGGCTTTGCCTACCATCCCAAGTAAACCTGTTTTCTCAAGCATCATGCGGGTGAATTTATCCATGCGGGTAGCCGTGGTAGGGCCTGCTGGGCCCACCACCTCTTCACGAACAGGATCAACGGGCCCAACGTAGTAGATGAAGCGGCCGTTGAAATCTACTCCTGGGGGTAAGCCCTCGCCTTTGGCAAATAAATCGGCAATACGCTTATGCGCAGCATCGCGTCCTGTGAGGAGCTTGCCGTTCAGCAATAATGTTTCGCCAGGTTTCCATGAGGCCACTTCAGCCGCTGTGACGGTATCTAAATGCACCTTGCGAGCGCTGGGGCTGGGTGCCCAGGTGATATCAGGCCAGTCAGAGAGTGAGGGAGGGGTAATCAATGAAGGCCCCGATCCATCCAAAACAAAATGGGCGTGACGGGTTGCCGCGCAGTTGGGGATCATCGCAACGGGCAGTGAAGCAGCGTGGGTGGGGTAATCAAGGATTTTTACATCAAGAACGGTGGTTAATCCGCCCAAGCCTTGTGCGCCAATGCCCAAGGCGTTCACTTTTTCGTAGAGTTCAATACGTAATTCTTCAACGCGATTCTCTGGGCCGCGCGCTTTAAGAAGATGCATATCGATGGGTTCCATCAGAGATTCCTTAGCCATCACCATGGCTTTCTCTGCGGTACCCCCAATCCCAATCCCAAGCATTCCCGGGGGACACCATCCGGCCCCCATCAAGGGGACAGTTTTAAGAACCCAATCCACAATGGAGTCGGATGGATTTAACATCACAAATTTACTTTTGTTTTCTGATCCTCCGCCTTTTGCTGCAAGAGAGATCTCTACGGTATTACCCGGTACCATCTCTACATGCACCACAGCTGGAGTATTGTCTTTCGTATTGGCTCGGCGACCAGCAGGGTCAGCCACAATAGAAGCCCGTAATTTATTATCTGGATGCATGTATGCCCTGCGCACCCCTTCATTAATCATGTCCTGAAGAGATAATGTCGCATCCCACTCAACGCTCATGCCAACTTTAACAAAGACAACAACAATGCCAGTATCTTGGCAAATGGGGCGATGGCCTTCAGCGCACATTCTTGAGTTGGTGAGAATTTGGGCGATCGCATCTTTGGCTGCCGGGGAGGTTTCTCGCTGATAGGCTTCGCCCAAAGCTTGAATATAGTCCAGAGGGTGATAATACGAAATGAATTGCAGTGCGTTAGCAACGCTTTCGATTAAATCGTTTTCCCAAATTACAGTCACGAATGCTCTCCAAAAATTAAATATTTAACTTACGATTATACGGTGGAGTCCTGTAGATCGCGCTATTGCCTTTCTCATAAAAAATTTCAGAATTTGTGAATTAACCCAAAGCAGTTTTGTAACGATATACTTTCAATTGAGGCGGGAGAGCCTTCAAAAATATCAAAGTATGTGAAAAGAACGGCATTACCTAGATGTAATGCCTTAACTAAAAACGACAGGTAGGAGAATGCAATGAGCACCAGTAGCGTTGAATCCGTATTGCACGAGAACCGCGTATTCCATCCGCATGAATCTTTTGTGGCGCAAGCAAATCTTTCGGGAATGCATGCCTACCATGCTCTCTGTGCTGAAGCAGAAAAAGACTACGGTGGCTTTTGGGGAAATCAAGCCCGTAAGCATATTCATTGGCACAAACCCTTCACTGCAACGCTCGATGAGTCGAATGCGCCTTTTTATAAATGGTTTGAAGATGGCGAATTAAATGTCTCTTACAACTGTTTAGACCGCCATCTCGCTACCCGTGGAAACAAGACGGCCATTATTTTTGAAGGTGATGACGGATCGGTTATTCACGTTACTTATAAAGAACTGCATTCACGTGTATGCCGTTTTGCCAATACCCTAAAATCTTTAGGAGTCGCCAAAGGTGACCGTGTAGTGATCTATCTGCCTATGAGTGTTGAGGCGGTGGTGGCCATGCAAGCTTGTGCTCGAATTGGTGCCATTCACTCGGTAGTGTTTGGTGGGTTTTCCTCCAAAAGTTTACATGAGCGGATTGTGGATGCAGGAGCGGTATTGGTCATTACTTCTGACGGCCAATTCCGCGGTGGTAAAGCACTCCCACTGAAGCCTGCTGTAGACGAAGCAATGTCTATGGGAGGGGTAGAGTCAGTAAAATCTGTAGTGGTCTATCGCCGAACAGGTGCTGAATGCGCATTCAACCCTTCTGTCGATAAATGGTGGCATGACGTAGAAGCGGGTCAGTCGGATCAGTGTGAGCCAGAATTGGTTGGCGCTGAGCACCCTCTGTTCATTTTGTATACATCCGGTTCAACGGGTAAACCCAAGGGAGTGCAGCATTCAAGTGGCGGTTACTTGTTGGGTGCGATGGCCAGTTTGCATTGGGTTTTTGACTTAAAAGAAGATGATGTGTTTTGGTGCACAGCGGACGTGGGCTGGATTACCGGACACTCTTATGTGGCTTATGGCCCTTTGGCTTCAGGTTGCACCCAAGTGATTTTCGAAGGTGTGCCAACCTATCCCGATGCTGGGCGTTTTTGGAAGATGATTCAGGATCACAAGGTCACTATTTTCTATACGGCACCCACTGCAATTCGTTCCTTGATCAAAGCAGGCGGGGATTTGCCTAAGCAATATGATCTGTCTTCCCTGCGATTGCTGGGATCGGTGGGTGAGCCAATCAACCCTGAAGCTTGGATGTGGTACTACAACGTAGTGGGTGGTGGTCGCTGCCCAATCGCCGATACCTGGTGGCAAACCGAAACGGGTAGCCACATGATTTCGCCTATTCCTGGCGTAGTCCCGCTGAAGCCCGGTTCATGTACTTTCCCCTTGCCCGGCATCATGGCGGATATCGTAGATGAAGTAGGGCACGATGTAGAGAAAGGCAAAGGGGGCTTCTTGGTCATTAAGCGGCCCTTCCCATCACAAGTTCGTACGCTATGGAATGATCCCGAGCGCTTTAAGTCTGCTTACTTTCCTCCTGAGCTCAAGGGCTACTACCTGGCAGGGGATTCAGCTAACCGTGACTTAGATGGCTATTTTTGGATCATGGGCCGTATTGACGATGTGTTAAACGTATCGGGTCACCGCTTAGGTACCATGGAAATCGAATCCGCTCTAGTGGGTAACCCCTTGGTTGCAGAGGCAGCCGTGGTGGGGCGTCCGCACGAAATTAAGGGCGAGGCCGTGGTCGCTTTTGTAGTCTTGAAAGGGGTACGTCCAGAAGGTGATGCGGCCAAGAAAATTGCTGCTGATCTTCGTGATTGGGTAGGTCGTGAGATTGGGCCGATTGCCAAGCCCGATGAAATTCGTTTTGGAGATAACCTTCCCAAAACGCGTTCTGGAAAAATTATGCGTCGTTTGTTGCGTTCCTTGGCAAAGGGTGAGGAAATTACCCAAGACACCTCCACGCTTGAAAACCCGAGCATTCTTGAGCAACTGAAAGAAGCGATTAAGTAATTCTTTTCAATATCATGGCTGATAGGGCTTTTCGCCCTGTCAGCCATGATTCATACTTCAGACCTATTCTTTCTGAGTTGCGTTTGATTTTCCCTTGAAAATTCTTCATCGCTATATTGCACGCGAAGTGCTGTCGGGGATTGGCCTCGTATTTTTGGGCCTTGTATTACTTTTTGCGTTCTTTGATCTCATTCATGAATTAAATGATCTAGGTCGAGGTAATTACACGCTTGGTCGCATGTTTGTTTTCGTATTACTTGCCATGCCAGCCCATGCCTATGAGCTCTTTCCCATTTCAGCTTTAGTGGGAACCTTGTATGGCCTCTCTAATTTGTCTCAGCATTCTGAGATTTCAGTGATGCGAGCAGCAGGTATGTCCAAAATTCAGCTTGGCATAGCCTTAGGCCGAGTAGGCTTGCTCTTGGTGGGGATGAGTTTTTTGTTGGGTGAATGGATTATGCCCATCTCTGAAAGCGCGGCTCAGCAATGGCGTCTTTCGGCTTTGAACTCCTTGGTGGCAACCCAGTTTCGCTCCGGGCTATGGGTAAAAGATGAAAAGAATTTTGTGAATATTCAAGAGATTCTTCCGGATACCAGTTTACGGGGTATCAAAATTTATACCTTTAATCAAGATTCACGGCTCAAATCTATTCGTTTTGCAGAACGCGGGGAATATTCCGGCGATGCAGGGATATGGAAGCTCAATAACGTCACGGAGACCTTGTTTGAAGGCGATCAAGCGAGAATGGTGCGTAACCCCTCTCTGCCTTGGAAATCCATGCTCACTCCTTCTGTTTTGTCCGTTCTGCTTGTAGCGCCGGAGCAGATGTCTCTTTGGAATCTGTATACTTACATTAAGCATCTTAGAGAAAACCAACAGCGAACCACTCGATTTGAAATTGCGCAATGGAGTAAAGCACTTTATCCCTTTGGCATCATCGTGATGATGTGGCTTGCCATGCCCTTTGCGATGTACCGCTCACGCTCGGGAGGTTTTGGACGTCAAATTATGTTGGGTATTGGGCTTGGTTTAAGCTTTTATCTCACTATTAGGCTGTTTTCATTCTTGGGCGAACTGAATAACTGGAGTCCTTGGGTAAGCACATTAGCGCCTAATATCGCCTTTTTGATGATGACTTTTGTTTTAGGGCGATGGATGGAGCGGAGAGCTTAAGGACTCAATGCGTGTGCCTAAAATGCGATCGTGCAGAAATTGTTTGTCCCGATCCAAAAGCGCCCAAAAAAAATGGGCTCCACCCAAGCCCCACCCTGCTGCTATTAGAACAAGCCTCAGCATGGCCCTATCCAACCCTATTGATGAGCCATCTTGCTTACACAAACGCAAACGCCAAGTTTTCATCGGAAGTGTTTGGCCGCCGTGAGTCCAAAACCATAGGTAGTAGCAGGACACAACAATCAAGACCCAGACTCGGGTAAATACCTGCGCTGCGTGTCCCTCTAGCCCGATCGCTTTACCAAGCGGAACCAATATAAATCCTGCCAACATTAAAATTCCGGCTATCAACAAAAGGTCATAGATTCCGCTGCAGATTCTGCGGAAAAAAGAGGGTGGCTTGAGCTGAAAGCGTTCTAAACTCAAAATCTAATGGTCAGTAGTGCCGGAGGGGCTCATGGGAACTGCTGCGGATGCGGGGCTTGTTTGAGGTGAAGCCCCATTTTCTTCCTGCCAACGTTTCTTTAATTGATCTCTCTGTTCTTGAGGCAGCGAGTGATATTTCTTATAAGTTTCCCTTGCATCCTTGCGTTCCTCATGAGGAAGCTTCGCCCATCGGGGTAATTGCTCACGAAAGCGGGCTTGTTCTTCAAGACTAAGTTTAGGGTAGTGCTTTGCAGCATTCACCAAGCGCTTACGTTGAAAGCCTGGCATGCTTTCCCAGTCGGAAGCAACAGGCGCCAGAACCTGTTTTATTTCAGGTGACAAGGATTCCCATCGAGGCCCCGGGTCCGTTGGGTTAGCGGCATAGCTTGATGACACCCCCAATCCAAAAAGGGTGGCTGCAAGCAATAGAATCAACGTGAGCCGTTTACCCATTCTTTAAAATCGGGTTGAGTAAAGGTGGAGACAGGTAAGTCACTTGAGAGCATTTTTGCATCAAGTAAGCCTTGCTCTGACTCGTCGTCGTCGTTATTCAGGCGCTGCCAAGTGAATATGCCAGCAAATATAGTCAACACGACTAGGGCGATAAAAACGGTGCGACCGAGGTGCGACATTCCATTCTCAAGGTTGCCATTATCGTGGAAGCCTAATACCGCTTGTTGGCCTGCAGGATGTTGCGCCATCACAAATTGACGGTCAGCAACCGCAGCAGCAGACAATGCCTGACGTCGAATGTCAGACAAGCGTTGCAGAGTCATGCCATCAATCTGTTTTGTACTCAGATTAAGGTGATGGCGTATTTTTTTTGCGAAATCTTGTTCTGTCATAATTTAATCCCTCTTGCTTTCAAGGTGGATGACAAGGCGTGAACAGCGCGCGAACAGTGGGTTTTTACGCTCCCTTCAGAGCATCCCATCGCGGCGGCAGTCTCGGCAACATCTAACTCTTCCCAATAACGCAACAGGAAAGCTTCTCGTTGACGTGCGGGAAGGTTTTCTAATGCAGCCTCAATTTCCCCCAGCGTTTGTTGTTGTGCCAAGTCCGTCTCTGGTGTATTGCCTGGATGATCTTCTTGCAGGCTTTCCAACATTTCCATGACATCTTGATCTTCGTCTGTTTCTTTGGTGAAAAAAGAAGAGAAAGGGCGTGTCCAAGCATTCCTTACTTTTAGGCGACGAAAGAAATCATGAATTGTGTTCTGCAAAATCCGTTGAAAAAGCATGGGTAGCTCTTCCGCGGGCCGATCGGGATAGCGCTCTGTGAGTTTAAGCATGGCATCTTGCACAATATCCAGCGCAGCGCTTTCATCGCGCACGCCATACATTGCTTGCTTGAAAGCTCTGCGTTCAACGCTAGCAAGAAAGTCAGAGAGTTCTTGATAAGAAGCCAGTTTACGATCCTAAATATGAGGGGTTAAAAGCCGTTCACCTGACGCGATAGTCAGTTTAAACGGGTTCGTTGCTAAGCGTATCAAAACATATCCACCTTGACCTATGTAAAATCAAGCTTTATTGTTTCGGGTTCCCACTTAAATATATCGGGTCCCAAGCATCATTCTGGGGCCATTCAAGGCTTTTCTATGCAACTCTCCGGCGCAGAAATTACGCTTCGCTGTTTGGCCGAAGAAGGGGTTGAATTCCTCTTTGGATATCCAGGCGGTGCAGTTTTATACATTTATGATGAAATTTTCAAGCAGGACAAGGTTAAGCACATTCTTGTTAGGCATGAACAAGCGGCGATTCACGCGGCCGATGGCTACGCACGCTCCTCGGGTAGACCGGGTGTAGCAATCGTTACCAGCGGTCCGGGTGTGACCAATGCCGTTACAGGCATTGCTACTGCATTCCTTGACTCTATACCCATGGTAATCATTAGCGGCCAGGTACCCACGCGTGCTATTGGACTTGATGCGTTCCAAGAAGTAGACACGGTAGGAATTACGCGTCCCTGCGTGAAGCATAATTTCCTGGTCAAAGATGTCAATGATTTAGCAAGCACAATAAAAAAAGCCTTTTATGTCGCCACTTCTGGCCGTCCAGGTCCAGTGCTTGTAGATATCCCTAAAGATGTGAGCCAGCATTTAGCTGAATATAGCTATCCTTCTTCTGTTTCTATGCGTTCTTATAATCCTGTGATTAAAGGACATGCAGGTCAGATCAAAAAAGCAGTTCAAATGTTGCTTGAAGCCAAGCGCCCTATGATCTATGCGGGTGGCGGGGTGATCCTGGGAGATGCGTCCCAACTTCTTACTCAGATCGTGCGTGAATTGGGTTATCCCTGCACGAATACCTTGATGGGCTTAGGTGCTTATCCCGCTACTGATAAGCAATTTGTCGGTATGCTGGGTATGCACGGAACCTACGAAGCCAATCTGGCCATGCAAAATTGCGATGTATTATTGGCTATTGGTGCACGGTTTGATGATCGCGTGATCGGAAACCCAGAACATTTCTATCAGCCTGGTCGTCGAATCATCCATGTGGATATCGATCCCTCGTCTATTTCAAAGCGTGTGAAGGTAGATGTGCCTATTGTGGGTAATCTTGCCGATGTGGCTGACGAAATGCTGAAACAACTTCACGCATCAGACGCGAAACCAGATCCCCAGGCGCTAGCAGCTTGGTGGAAGCAGATTGAAGAATGGCGCGGTCGGGATTGTTTGCGTTTTGATCGCAGTAATACCGAAATCATCAAGCCACAAGCTGTGGTTGAAAAGCTATATGAAGTGACCAATGGCGATGCCTATATTACTTCTGATGTGGGTCAACATCAGATGTGGGCTGCACAGTATTACAAGTTTGACAAACCACGTCGTTGGATCAACTCCGGAGGCTTGGGAACAATGGGGTTTGGATTGCCTTCAGCGATGGGTGTGCAGTTTGCCTTTCCAAATGATATGGTGGCTTGCATAACCGGTGAAGCAAGCATCCAGATGTGTATTCAGGAACTTTCAACCTGCAAGCAATATCACCTGCCTATCAAGATTGTGAACCTGAACAATCGTTATCTTGGAATGGTGCGTCAGTGGCAAGAATTGCAGCACGGCAACCGCTATTCAGAATCTTACATGGAAGCCCTGCCTGATTTTGTAAAGCTGGCTGAAAGCTATGGTCACGTTGGGTTCAAAATTGAAAGCCCTGCTGATGTTGAGGGGGCTTTACGCGAAGCCTTTGCACTTAAAGACCGCACGGTCTTTCTAGATTTCCAGACTGACCAAACTGAAAACGTATTCCCAATGGTGCCAGGTGGTAAAGGTCTGAGTGAAATGATTCTAGGCTCGGAGGATTTATAAGATGCGTCATATTCTTTCCCTTCTCCTGGAAAATGAAGCGGGTGCCTTATCTCGCGTTGCAGGTTTGTTTTCGGCGCGTGGCTACAACATCGAATCATTAACAGTGGCCCCCACTGAAGATCCCACCTTGTCGCGTATGACCATCGTGACTTCAGGTTCGGAAGATGTTATTGAGCAAATCACCAAGCAGCTCAATAAACTGATCGAGGTTGTAAAAGTATTCGACCTCAACGAAGGCCGTCATATTGAGCGCGAACTCATGTTAGTTAAAATTCGTGCTGAAGGAAAAGATCGCGAGGAGATTAAGCGAACCGCCGATATCTTCCGAGGCCGCGTGATCGATGTAACAGATCGTATTTACACGATTGAATTGACTGGAACGCGAGACAAGCTAGACGCCTTCCTTGAAGCAATCGATAGCGCACATATCCTGGAAACCGTGCGAACAGGTGCCTCTGGCATCGGAAGAGGAGAATGGATCCTTAGGGTCTGAGTCTTGCAATAACTGAAATTTTTTTAAACCCTTATATCAACATACCGCACACACGGAGCAACGATTCTCATGAGCATGCAGGTTTATTACGAAAAAGATGCAGACCTCTCCTTAATTAAAGGAAAAAAGGTCACGATTATTGGTTATGGTTCGCAAGGCCACGCGCACGCCAACAACCTGAAAGACTCTGGGGTGGATGTTACCGTTGCGCTGCGCGCCGGTGGAGCATCCTGGAAGAAAGCCGAAGCAGCGGGTCTCCAAGTCAAAGAGGTAGCTGATGCAGTTACAAGCGCTGACTTAGTGATGATTCTTTTGCCTGATGAGAGCCAGCCTGAGGTATATCGTACCCAAATTGAACCCAATATTAAGCCGGGTGCTGCATTGGCATTTGCACACGGTTTTAACGTTCATTTTGGTCAGATCATTCCCCGTGCTGACATTGATGTCATCATGATTGCACCTAAAGGTCCCGGACATTTGGTGCGTTCTACCTATACTCAAGGCGGTGGCGTTCCCTCATTGATCGCCGTGTCACAAGACGCCAGCGGACGTGCCCGCGACGTAGCACTATCTTATGCAGCTGCGAATGGTGGTGCCCGCGCGGGCGTCATCGAAACAAGCTTCCGTGAAGAAACTGAAACCGATTTATTTGGAGAGCAGGCCGTATTGTGCGGTGGAGCAACTGCTTTGGTTGAAGCTGGTTTTGATACCCTGGTAGAAGCGGGTTACGCGCCCGAGATGGCTTACTTTGAGTGCTTGCATGAACTCAAACTGATCGTTGATCTGATGTACGAAGGTGGGATTGCAAATATGCGTTATTCCATCTCAAATACTGCAGAGTATGGTGACCTCACCCGTGGTCCTCGTATCGTGAACGAAGCCACCCGTGCTGAAATGAAAAAAATTCTGCATGAAATCCAATCGGGTCAGTTCGCTAAAGAGTTTATTCTTGAGAACCGTGCAGGTGCACCCTCGATGCATGCAATGCGCCGCTTAGGTCGTGAACACGCGATTGAAAAAGTGGGTGCTAAGTTGCGTGGAATGATGCCTTGGATTTCCAAGAACAAGCTTGTTGACCAAACCAAGAACTGAGTTGACTCAAGCTCATTACCCGCATCCGATTATTGCCCGTGAAGGATGGCCCTATGTAGGGCTGTCTTTTGCACTGGCAGTGGTGGTGGCTGTATTTCTTGGGGCTTTGTGGTCGCTTCCATTCTGGCTTGTAGCCCTTTTTGTTTTACAGTTTTTTAGAGACCCTCCCCGCTTGGTGACTGCTGCAGCAAATGTGGTGGTTTCACCCGCTGACGGCAAAGTGATTGCCGTGATGCCAATGAATGACCCTTGGTTAAATCGGCCATCAATTAAAGTCAGCGTGTTCATGAATGTATTCAACGTGCATTCCAATCGCAGCCCGGTAGATGGCAAAGTTTTTCAAGTAAGCTATCACCCAGGCCTGTTTGTGAACGCAGATTTTGATAAAGCTTCAGAGCACAATGAGCGCAACGCCTTGTGCATCCGGACCACCAACGGCCATGACATTACTTGCGTGCAGGTGGCAGGGCTCATTGCGCGTCGAATCCTGTGCTACGTTGATGTGGGTTCGGTCTTGACCCGGGGTGAGCGTTATGGATTTATTCGGTTTGGTTCGCGGGTAGATTTGTATCTTCCAACACAAGCCCATATTCGAGTGGCCATTGGGGATACGGTGAGCGCAGCGCTGACTGCAATCGCTGATTTACCTGAGGCCTAAGGCTAAAAATGGATGAAACGGTTTCTGACTCGCTTCTGAATCAGGCGCGCCGTCGCCGCGGTATTTATCTTTTACCCAATCTCTTCACTACGGCCGCACTCTTCTCTGGCTTCTTTGCGATTGTGCAGGCCATGAATGGAAACTTCGTTGATTCCGCTCAGGCAATCTTTGTGGCAATGGTGCTGGATGGCCTAGACGGCCGCGTGGCCAGACTCACCCGCACCCAAAGTGCATTCGGGGCTGAATACGATAGTCTCTCTGATATGGTTTCATTTGGCGCCGCGCCAAGTTTACTGATGTACGAGTGGGCACTGCGCGGCATGGGCAAACTAGGGTGGCTTGCCGCTTTTGTTTATTGCTGTGGGGCCGCCCTGCGTTTGGCCCGCTTTAATACTCAGCTTGGAATTGTCGATAAACGCTATTTCATTGGTTTACCTAGTCCAGCAGCCGCAGCATTGATTGCAGGCCTTGTATGGGTCGCCCATGGCGACTATCAAGTTCCAGGCCGAGATCTGCAATGGTTTGTATGGGCTCTCACCTTATTTGCAGGGCTGACCATGGTTTCGAATGTGAAGTTTTATAGTTTTAAGGACATTAACCTAAGACGTGCTGTTCCATTTTGGGTTGTCTTGGTTGTGATGCTCTTGTTTGTGGTTATTACCATTGATCAAGCCTTGGTTCTCTTCGCTGGGTTTGCTATTTACGCAGTGCACGGCTATGCGCTTTTAGCATGGAGCAGAGTAGGACGCTGGAGAAAGGTGAGTCGGCCAAAACTACGTGTTGTTCGGGACGAGTAAGCCCTAACTTGCAGTCTGCTTGCTGCGTGCGCTATGCTATCAAAATGAACATATTTAAAGCGCCCATTCAGCTACTCCCGCTGAGCCTGCTCCAGGCAGGGCTGCTACTGCGCCACGCGCGCTAAATACTTTATCCCCTTTTTTGATCAGTACGTTTTGTGTTTCCTGAATAAGCAGGCAGGAATCTCTATTGAACTGTTACTTGCGCCAAGTGGCCTACCGGCCCTAAGCGCACTTTGACCAGGAGCTTTAACATGGCCGACCAACTCATTATTTTTGACACAACCTTGCGCGATGGGGAGCAAAGCCCGGGCGCATCGATGACACGTGAAGAAAAAATCCGCATCGCCAAACAACTCGAAAAGATGCGGGTGGATGTGATTGAAGCCGGCTTTCCAGCTGCCTCACCCGGAGACTTTGAGGCGGTTAAGGCGGTGGCCACCACTATTCGTGAAAGCACTGTATGCGGTTTGGCGCGTGCTCAGTTTGCTGATATTGATCGGGCTGGAGAAGCAATCAAGCCTGCTGAACGCGGTCGTATCCATACTTTTATTGCGACTAGCGCAATTCATATGGAAAAGAAACTCCGAATGAGTCCAGATCAAGTTTTAGAGCAGGCGGTGGCGGCGGTGAAACGCGCCAGAACATTTACCGATGATGTTGAGTTTTCTGCTGAAGATGCGGGTCGTTCTGATCCTGATTTTTTATGCCGAGTGTTTGAGGCAGTGATCAATGCTGGAGCGCGCACACTCAATGTACCCGATACCGTCGGCTACACTATGCCTCATCAATTTAGTGCATTGATACATGATTTGCGAACCCGCATTCCAAATAGCGATAAGGCGATTTTCTCCGTTCATTGCCACAATGATTTGGGCTTGGCTGTTGCCAATTCTTTGGCTGCTGTGCTGGCAGGCGCGCGCCAAGTTGAATGTACGATCAATGGTTTGGGGGAACGTGCAGGCAATGCGGCGCTAGAAGAAATTGTCATGGCTGTGCGAACGCGAAAAGATGTATTTCCGGTTGAAACGCGTATCGATACCACACAAATTGTTCCAGCCAGCCGTTTGGTTTCGGGGATAACAGGTTTCCCTGTTCAGCCTAATAAGGCAGTAGTGGGCGCCAATGCCTTTGCGCATGAATCGGGTATTCACCAAGATGGGGTGCTTAAAAATCGTGAGACCTATGAAATCATGCGTGCTGAGGATGTGGGTTGGAATGCCAATCGTTTGGTGCTCGGAAAACTCTCAGGGCGCAATGCCTTCCGTAATCGTTTAACAGAGTTGGGCATTGAATTGGGCTCTGAGGCGCAGGTCAACTCGGCTTTTCAGCGCTTTAAAGAATTAGCGGATCGAAAGCATGAAATTTTTGATGAGGACTTGCATGCATTGATCAGTGACGAGAGCATGTCTCCTGATACCGAGTTATATAGCCTCATTGCTTTGCGAGCCCATAGTGAGACTGGAGAAGAGCCTCAGGCACGCATCACGATGCGGGTAGGTTCGCTAGAGCAAGTGCAGGAATCATCAGGTAGCGGCCCAGTAGATGCAGCTTTTAAGGCTATTGAAAAAATTGCCCCTAGCGGCACTGAACTGCAACTCTATTCCGTGAATGCGATTACCAGTGGGACTGAGTCTCAGGGAGAAGTTACCGTACGCCTTTCTCTTGGTGATCGCGTTGTGAATGGCCTGGGGGCCGATACTGATATCGTGGTGGCTTCAGCTAAGGCTTATCTCAATGCGTTGAATAAATTGCACCACGGTGCTGCAAAGCTTAACCCCCAGGCTTAAGAGCACAGTTTTAGCGCAAGTTCTGCTACCCGGCGACCGAGAGCGATAGCGAGGGATTTTTCTTCGCTGTCGATCTCCCGATCATTGAGTTCTCCTCCAACATGGCTTGCGCCATAAGGGCTGCCGCCACCGCGTGTAGCAAATAAGGCACGTTCAGAATAAGGAATACCACTCAAAATCATTCCATGGTGAAATAAGGGGAGCATCATACTGATCAAGGTACTTTCTTGGCCTCCGTGCAGGCTACCGCCCGAGGTAAATACTGCTGCCGGTTTTCCACTCAAGCCACCTGCAAGCCACACGCTCGAGCTTTGATCGATAAAGTATTTAAGTGGAGCAGCCATATTGCCGAATCGCACAGGGCTTCCTAAGATTAGTCCTGCGCAATTTTTAAGGTCTTCTAGGCTAGCGTAAGGAGGTCCATCCGTTGGGATCTCATTTTCTACTGCTTCCGAAACAGCAGAGACTCGCGGTACAGTACGAAGCTTGGCACGCGAGTCAGTCACCGAATCCACTCCGCGCGCAACCATTCGTGCAAGTGCATGGGTAGCCCCACCGGAACTGTAGTAAACAATTAAAATTTCTTTCATTACTGGTTATCCTCACACCTAATGGTTCAAGAGTTTAGCGACAAAGTTTACGATGTAGTCAGAAGATCGGTAGTGGGCGATCCTCTGCAGTCCCTCAACCCTCTACAACGTATCTTTGGATTCCTGCGTTTTGTGGTGATGCGCTTTATGCGTACACGCAGTATGCAGGTGGCGGGCAGTTTAACCTGTACAACACTGCTCGCCTTGGTGCCGTTCATTACGATCGCGCTGACAGTGCTGACTGCGCTTCCAGGATTTAATCGCCTGCTACCCAAGATCAGAGATTTCTTATTGGCCAATTTATTGCCTGATACGGCAAGCCGCATCATCGGCACTTACATGACCCATTTTTCTAATAATGCAGGGAACCTGAGATTAGCGGGAACCTTGTTGTTAGCTTTAGCAACCATTACAGCAATGATGACGGTAGATAGGGTGTTTGGTGATATATGGCAAGTTAAAGCCCAAAGACCTCTTGTTCGTCGGTTGATTACGTATGCTTTGCTGGTGGTGTTAGCACCGGTTGCCGTTACCTTGGCGCTCACCGTTTCTACGACCTTGTTTAAGGTTTGGATGGGGTTCGGGGATCATGGATTATCTTGGATTCCTCAACTCTTGCTGAAGTGGACTCCATGGTTAGCAATTAGCACTACCTTAACCATGATGTATCGATCATTGCCATATCCTCATGTGCCCATGAAACATGCTATTGCAGGAGGATTGATGGGGGGCTTAGCGTTTGAAGTGATGCGCTGGCTATTCACATTTTACGTGCATCATTTTCCTGGCTATACAGCTGTATATGGCGCATTTGCTGCTTTTCCTATTTTTCTATTATGGATTTATTTATCTTGGTCGGTCGTGTTAGGCGGTGCAGTATTGACGGCGAGCTTTTCCTATTGGAATGGTGATGCATGGCGTGTTTCGCACGATCATCCCGATCAACAGTTTCGAGATGCACTACAAGTTTTAAGAGTGCTCATGCTGGCGGGTGAGCGCGCGATTCGTTTGCCTGAATTACAGGGCAAACTTGCGATGGGTTACGATAATCTTGAAACAGCGATTCTGCCTCTCGTTGCAGCTGGTTTGATGGCTGAGGATCGCTATGGATACTGCAGGGCCAAGCCACCTGTATGGCAAGCCACTTTGGGAGATGTATGGGTATTATTTCACCGCGGTCCATTAGCAGACGGGCATTGGTCAGGGGATCAAATCTTGGGCGAAGTCGGCGAACTCTTGGACGCATTACCTTCCAAGCATCTACATCAGCCTTTAACGGTGATTTTGAAAGAAACCTAGTGGTGCATCCATGGCCCAGACTGCCGATAACCTTGCTCAACAATGCTTTGAGCTTGGCCTGCAGCTTTAATCCATGCCTCATCATTCTCTAGTTCGTGTTGACCTAAAATCGAGTGCATATCAAAACGATGCACCCTTTGGCTTTGTTGCACTATTGCGTTTTGTGCTTTCCACCAATGCCAAGCTACATCATCTTGACTGGTTTCGCGTGCAGGGTGGGGAAGCGTGGTGACGACAAAAAGAATGTCTTTTTGGGGCGTTTCACCAGGCTGTGATAAAGCATGCGCAGCAGTAATCAAAGCAGAGAAGTTACTTGCATTTGCCCATGTTGAATTTGCCAAGGAATAGTTTTCTACATAGCCGGTGCTAGTAGTGAAGACTACTGGCGTTTCATGAGAAATGTGGGTGTTGCCAAGCACCTTGCCCACGATAATATTGCTCGTGCTTTCCCCCCATGTATTTTTTAGCAGTATGTGAATCGGTGAGCGAATATTCTCACTTGTCATCACAGTAGGTGTGGCATTGATCGATTTTGCGGTAGTTATATTTAAGGCATTTTTTTCAGAAACGCCAAAAAGTGATTGTGCTAGTTGAGCGCTAATTCGACCCATGATCAGGGGTTGATCGGGGTTACCCAAAGCTGCTCTGAGAATAAAATGATCCTTTTTTGATGTTTTGTTTTGCCTGTGCCCGCTCATTTCTGATGAATCTGAGGCTTTGATCAACAGTGCAGCCGCAGCACCCTGATGTGCTGCCCAACTGAATTGCTCAGTATTTGATGAAGACGCGTTCTCGCGTATTAAAATCACTTTTCCGCGTATGTCTGGTTTTTGTGCATGATTGCCTTCTATTTCTTCAATCGATGGAATAAAAAGGATCTCTGGCCGATCTATTCGAATTTCTTTCAGAGGTGCAGTAGACCAAAGCTCAAAATCATCACTTTCAAGAAGCGTTTTTGCGTTTCCTTTTACAACTGTATTAAAAGTAAATTCGGAGCGATAGCGCGTAAGAGGTACGCGTTGTCTCCATGAACTGAGTGCGTCCCCTGCGGGTACCAGTCCTGCCATCTGAAACTGTGCCTCCATCCAGCGTGCGTGACGTTCGGCTTCCGCGCTTTCAGGTGACGCTTCCTGGAATAATTCAGATTGATACCGATCCGTTTCCACGCGAAGCGTCAGAGGACTCAGCATTACCAAAGCTTTATTTAAACTATGTACATCTAGGTCTTGAGGGGAGTCTAGAGTTGGATTGGCGGATGCATGAATGGGCTTAGGCTCGAGTAAAGTGCAAGCGCTCAAGCACAGTAAAGCAATCATTCCAACAGTCCATCTTTGAAAAAAAAGCGCTGGTAATACAATTCGATTGATTCGATTCATGTTTGCCTACCTTGTGCTTGATCAAAACCGAGAGTGTAATGAGCGTTAGGGTGATTTCTCTCTGTCAGCTAAAATGTCTTCTTTTTCTCTACACGAGTCATCCATGCGCGCCTCCCAGTTTTTTATTTCTACCCTTAAAGAAGCCCCCGGAGAAGCTGAGCTCATCAGTCACCGCTTGATGCTCAGAGCAGGATTGATTAAGCGTTTAGGAAGTGGTTTGTATACCTGGATGCCACTAGGGTTAAGGGTTTTACGCAAGGTTGAGGCGATTGTGCGCGAGGAAATGAATCGTGCGGGCGCACTAGAATTATTGATGCCCGCTATCCAGCCTGCGGAGCTGTGGCAGGAATCAGGCCGCTGGGAAAGGTTTGGCCCGCAGATGCTGAAGATTCATGATCGTCATGAGCGGGAGTTTTGTTTTGGTCCCACCCACGAAGAAGTAATTTGTGATGTGGCTCGAAGAGAGTTGAAAAGTTATCGCCAATTACCCGTAAATTATTATCAAATTCAAACTAAGTTTCGTGATGAGATTCGTCCCCGTTTTGGTGTGATGCGCGCCCGCGAGTTTTTGATGAAGGATGCCTATTCTTTTCATGAAAACTTTGCTTCGCTTGAAGAAACCTACAACAGAATGTATGAAACGTATAGCGCAATCTTTACGCGCTTAGGCCTGCGTTTTCGAGCAGTTGCAGCAGATACAGGGGCTATTGGTGGATCGGGTTCGCATGAGTTTCACGTGCTTGCAGATTCAGGCGAAGATGCAATCGCCTTCTGTCCTGATTCGGGGTATGCGGCTAACGTGGAATTGGCCGAAGGCCTGGCTCCAGAAACCCCAAGAGCGGCTGCAATGGCACAGATGGTTAAAGTTTCGACGCCTGGCCAAACTTCTAATGCCGATCTTGCCCAATTCCTGAAGGTGCCAATCACTGACACGCTCAAGTCTTTATTGATGATGGATCAAGAGGGGCAAGCCTATATGGTTTTGCTAAGAGGCGATCACGAACTGAATGAAGTGAAAGCTGAGAAGGTGATAGCAGGTGCACGCTTTGCAAGCGATGCAGAAATTAAAATGCTGTTAGGTGAAGTCAAAGGCTATATCGGTCCTGTGGGGGTTGATCGCACGAAGATCAAAGTAGTGGCAGACCGCACAGCTGCCGCCATGGCTAATTTTGTATGCGGTGCTAACGAGGCTCCGATGCATCTCACTGGAGTGAACTTTGGTAGAGATTTTCCAGAGCCCGATCTCATCGCTGATTTGCGTACCGTCGTAGCAGGAGATGCGAGCCCTGATGGAGGAGGCTTATTAGAAATTTGCCGAGGTATTGAGGTGGGTCATATTTTTCAGCTTCGCACCAAATACTCTGAGGCGATGCAGGTTCAATTTCTAGATCGTGAAGGCAAATCGCAACCCGCAGAAATGGGGTGTTATGGCATTGGGGTGAGCCGCGTGGTCGCTGCCGCAATCGAACAAAACCATGATGAGCATGGGATCATTTTTCCTCATGCCTTTGCACCGTTTACAGTGGCCATCATCCCTATGGGCTATAGCCGCAATGAAGCAGTTAAGGAAGCAGCGGATGCCTTATATCAAGATCTCACTGAGGCTGGTTTTGATGTTTTGCTTGATGATAGGGATGAGCGTCCGGGCGTCTTGTTAGCCGATCAAGAACTGATTGGGATTCCTTATCGCTTTGTGATCGGTGATCGTGGCTTAAAAGAGGGCTTGATCGAATTCCAAGGGCGTCGCGACTCTGAAGCCCGCAAACTCCCTATTCAAGAGGCGGTGGATACCCTCAAAGCACGCATGTGATTTGAGATCAGGGGAGGTGTGGCGAGATTAAAGTGGGACTTTAAACTTCTGTTGAGGGATGAAAGATGGTAAATATTCTTCCGATCTTTGCGATTTCATTAGGCGCCTCGCTTGGGGCCTTACTGCGCTGGTGCTTTAGTCAAAATTTTAACCCTGTTATTGCAAGCCTGCCTCTTGGAACTCTAACTTCAAATCTGGTGGGTGGCTATCTAATCGGGCTGTCTGTTTCATGGCTGGGCGCGCATCCTGAGTTTCCTCCAGAAGCAAGGCTGTTGATCGTGACGGGTTTCTTAGGGGGGCTCACCACGTTTTCTTCCTATTCAGCCGAGGTGGTTACCCTCATGTCTGATGGCCGCTATGCATGGGCGTTAGCGTGTGCCTCGGTGCATCTTATTGGCTCGTTTGCTCTGACGGCTTTAGGAATGGCAACGTATCGTTGGATGGTGCACTGATCCAATCAAAACTCGTATTCAACTTGAAGCCTAAAAGTATTTTTAGGGGAGCCTTCGCTTAATCCCATGAGCCAAGCAGCGTTGTAACGAATTTTTTCTGCATCACCTAAGTGAAATACTCCAAAAACTGCTGGCCCAAGGGTGTTGGCTTGTTGCGTAACAGGGGACCAATGGGTGGCATCCCCGAGTTGACCCAATGCTTGAATGCCTGGCTCAAAAAGTGGGCCTAGCCGATACTTCAGTTGAAATTGATAGCCCAATTGAGGGACTACATCCTGATCGGCTTTGATGCTTCGCGTCAGTTTTAAGTTGGCATTGATTTGCCAGCGCTCTATTTTGGTTTGAAATAGGGGGCTAACACTGATCTCGTAGCCGTCTGTCCTATCTTTGGGCCGCTCGATTTCCGTGACTAAACCGAGATCAAAGGGGTACTCTCCGGGCTCGGTAAACACGAAACGGTTTTCCCATTCAATGGCATCGAAATGCTGTCCATGGGCCAAATTTTGTTCCCACTTGGTATAGATTTCGGTGAACCAGTGCGCGTTTACCCCTAGGCCAAAACCCACGCTACTTGAGGATTTTTGATCATCTGGTGGGCGAAGTTGTGCGCGACCATATTTGAAATCGATCTCACGCTCACCCGCTTCGATAACAGGAACGTTGACATAGTCTGAGGGTGAGATAAAAACCATGATCTATTCCACCACCAACACGCCTTGGGCGGTTTTACGGTGAAAGTCACCAAAGAAGGGGTAACGCCCCGGTTTCATGGGGCCAAGCTTGATGGTCCCCGTTTCTTTGGCTTTGATACGTTGTTCACGGTCGAAGTCATAGCTTTCAAATTCTTCGGTTGAATCATCATTATTTGTTACGGCAATTGCCAAAGGTTTTCCTGCGGGCGCATGCAATTCGGTTGGGGAAAAACGATGATCTTGAATCGTGATTTTAAGCACCACGGGCTCTTGCGCCAGATTGGGCTCTTCTAGGGCATAAGAAGCTGCTGAATGCAGCAAGATAAAGGTTAAGGCTGAACACAGCACTATCGAACGTAATGACAATGAAAACATTTAGATTTCCTTAATGCATACCGGAATATAAATGATAATCGTTCTCATTACTATTTGCAAATAATTGGATTGGGCGAAAAAAATGCCTAACTCTAATCTGTGGCTTTTGCCGACAGGAATAACAGCAGCGGGTTATCCGGTGACGCATTGAAGCCAAAGCGCCTGTAGTACGCTGCGGCCTGTGCATCAATCGCGTCGACAAATAGTCCAATCCCTCCCGCCTCGGTGTAGACACGCCGCGCCCTCGTTATGGCATCAATCAGCAGCAGTTCCCCCAGCCTGTTGCCCTGATATTGCTTGTCGATGGCCAAGCGACCCAACCGGACACCCGGTATACGGCGCGGCAGTTTTTTGCGCCACGCTTGCGGCAGATGCTGGTTCTCCAACTCAGCCAGCGTCAAAGCGTAATAACCACAGACAAGGGTGGGCGCTTCATCCCGAATGGCGACGAAGCTTTTCGACAACCCCTTGTCCTGATGCTGACGTGCGACCTGCTGCAGCCAATTATTCAGTTCTAGGCGGCCGCAGTCGAACGCCTGCCGGTCATGGTTCCCAGCTAAAGGAAGTACCAGCACCGTCTCGCTTAGCCTTCTGGTAACGCTTCAGGGCAGCCTTCAGTTTTGCGTTCGGCTTGGGTGGGTTTTCCATCAAGTCGAGCAACCAATTCCAGTCACGTGAGGACAAGCGGATCATCTCTTCCCGATGAATAACTTCCTGGGCCTCTTTCAGGGCAGCCTGCACCAGAAACTGATTGACGGTGGCACCGGTGAGTTCAGCAGCACGGCACAGCGTTTCATAAACCTCATGAGGCACTCGAGCGCCAATGCGGTCCTGCTTGGCAATGGTGATTCCCATCATCACCTCCTTCGTTGATTTGATTGGCCAATATATCACTGTCGCCAAAATGGCGCCAAATTTAACAGCTCAATGTGAATAGCTCATTCCCTGCAACTGAAGATGGGATTCATGATGTTCACGCAGTTCTGGGGGTCAGTTCAAACCATGGGCGGTTCAGTTTGTTCCAACCCCCCTCATTGTTTTTTACCCAAAAAAAATCCTGGGCTGCGTTAACAGCCCAGGATTTTCAGGTTTAAAGTGGCTTAGCGGCCGGAATCGCGACGGGCTCCACTTCTGAAGCCTGCACCTGCTCCTGCTGATCGTGCCGCGCCAGCTGGACGGCCTGAACCCCCAGGGCGCCCAGAACCTGCAGGGCGGTCACTACCAAAACCCGAGCCGCCGGGACGACCAGAGCCCGCTGGGCGGTCGCCACCAAAACCGGATGGACCATTGGGACGGCCAGTACTGGCTGAGCGTGAAGGTCTGGCAACACCAGCACCTGCATTGAAGCCGCTAGTAAAGCCATCATTACCGGGGCGAGCACCACCCGCACCTGCAGGGCGACCAGCGCCTGCCGAGCGCGGAGGTCTGCCTGCACCATTACCAGCGCTGAAGCCGTTACCCGCATTAAAACCACCGCCGCTCCCAGCGCGCGCACCCCCCGCACCACCGGGACGACCAGAACGGCCGCCAGGAGGGCCGCGACGATCGCTGCTGGGTCGGCTTGACCGCTGCTCGCTGCGCTGAGGCTCTAAACCTGCCACCACTCCCACCGTCATGGGTTGATTGGTATAGCGTTCAATCGCACGAATTTTGACGCGCTCACGATGCTCCGCCAAGGTCACCGCAACACCTGAACGGCCTGCACGACCGGTACGACCAATGCGGTGCACATAGTCTTCTGCTTTCATGGGTAAACCGAAATTGATCACGTGGCTAATGGTTGGCACATCAATTCCGCGGGCAGCGACATCGGTGGCGACCAAGATTTTGATCTGGCCCTTACGCAAAGAATCTAAACGACGATTACGTAAGGCTTGGGGCATCGCACCATGTAAGGCATTGGCTTGAAAACCACGCGCACGCAATTCATCAGCAATGGCTTCGCTTTCTACTTGGGTGCTGGCAAATACCACTGCCTGATCCAAGGTGACATCAGATAACCAATGATCGAGCAAACGACGTTTGTGATCTGGGCTATCAGCCCAATGCAAGGTTTGAGCGATATGGTCATGGCGATCATGGGCGGTGGCCAACTCGATACGAACTGGATCAACCATCATGCCTGAGGCCAACTGCATAATGCGAGGCGCAAAAGTAGCCGAGAACATCAAGGTTTGTTGGCGCTGTGCACTGCGCTCATCAATCAATTGCAAGTCATCCGCAAAACCGAGATCCAACATACGATCGGCTTCATCGACAATCAAGCAACGCACTTGATCCAAACGAATGGAACGGCTCTGACAAAGGTCAAGCAAACGACCAGGAGTAGCAACCACAAGTGCGGCGCCTTTTAAGGAAGCGATCTGCTTACCATAAGGCATGCCACCCATGATGGTGGCAATACGCACACCGCGGGTACCTTTGATCAATTCAATGGCATCAGCGGCAACCTGCTGAGCCAATTCGCGGGTGGGGCACAGCACCACAACAAAGGGTGAAGCGACCTTCTGAGGGGCGCTCATGGTTTGTGCCTCAGCCAACAAACCTTCTAGGGCGGGCAGTAAATAGGCGGCAGTTTTACCGCTACCGGTCTGGCTGCTCACCATCAAATCTAAACCCTGCAAAGCATTAGGAATCACTTCTGCTTGAACAGGCGTAGGGGTGGTGTAACCCAGGCGAGCAACAGCCTGGAGTAGGGGGGTACAAAGGGGTAATGAATCAAAAGACAAAGACGTAGTCATGGCTTAGCCCTTAAAGGGCTCTCCTATCGGACGAGTCCGCAGCGTCATTGCTGCGGGCATTGTTAACCACCATTCGGTCACCTGACCAAAGGCAGTGTTCACAAATCACATCGTCCGACAGGAAACGGAGTGTTAGCGCACCGAATAAACTGGCGCCGATCACTGCGATGTCAGCCATTAAGTCTGGCTGCGGGGCTTTAACATACTTCGATAAAACCCAAAACTGCTGGAAGATGCAAGGCTTGGTCGGGGTGAGAGGATTCGAACCTCCGGCCTCCACGTCCCGAACGTGGCGCACTACCAGGCTGTGCTACACCCCGTTTCACCAGGACACTTAATCCCAGCGAAGCCCTCGAGTATAGCATGTTTATGTTCCTAAACGCTTTTGCTACCAGTTTGGTAGATAATGTGTGGGGCCAATTTGTAAGGACGGAGAGTTAAACCTTGTGATGATGATTGTTTATCATCACTCAAAATTTACGTCTTTTTTGATTCCGCGGGGTGCCTATTTGCCCATTAAACTCAGTATATAAAGTGCATTGTCAACGCTATATGATCTGGGCGATATCAAAGTTTCTTTCATTGTTGAAGCCAATCAACATCCCCCAACCCACAAGTATTGGGCTCATTGAAATGCGCCATCTGAAAATAAGTGTTGTCTGGATCGCCTGCATACTCGGGCTTGGTGCCCAAACAGGATGGGCAGAGAGCCTTGTTTTGGAACCGGAAAAAAGCATTGCCTTGCCTCCCGTCACCATAGATGATCAAGGTTGGAATGTTCACGGGCAATTCACATTTGTGAATCAGTGGCACCAAAACTTTATCGGTGGTGCGCTACCCGATGGGCAAAATAGTCTGCAACGCCGCAGTGCTAGCGCTGAAACTGCAGATTTCACGCTATTTTTTGGGGTGAACCTTTGGAATGGCGCTGCGCTTTACTTTAATCCTGAAATTGATCAGGGTTTTGGTCTATCTAATACTTTGGGCTTAGGCGGGTATTCAAGTGCTGAAGCTTACAAAGTTGGTGCAAATACGCCTTATTATCGTGATCCACGCGCCTTTATTCGATACACCCTCAATTTAGGCGGGCAGTCAAACAATCTTCATGACCAGCCTAATCAACTTAAAGGATCAATCACTGAAAATAACCTTGTAGTCACGTTTGGAAAATTTTCGGTAGTGGATGTTTTTGATATCAATACGTATGCCCATGACCCTAAACTTGACTTTCTGAACTGGGCTGGCGTGGATGCAGGGGCATTCGACTATGCTGCCGATGCTTGGGGCTATACCTATGGTCTAGCCTTGGAGTGGACACAAGATGATTGGACATGGCGCAATGGATTCTTTGATTTATCCACTTATCCCAATAGTGAAAACATTGATCAGGGATTGAAGCAATATCAGCTCGTAACAGAATTTGAAAAACGTCATGAGCTTTGGGATCAACCTGGAAAATTGAAGTTATTAGTGTTTGCAAACCGCGGAAAAATGGCGAGGTATAGTGACGCGGTAGCGCAGTCCCCCAGCGATCCTGACTTGGCTAAAGTGCGCAAACTCAATTGGAAAGCGGGTATAGCTGTGAACCTTGAGCAGCAAATGAATTCCAGTTTAGCCCTCTTTGGCAGAGCCAGCATCAATGATGGCAGCAAAGAGACCTACGAGTTCACTGATATCAATCAGTCACTCAGTTTGGGCTTGTCCATCAAGGGAAGCTTATGGAATCGTCCTCAGGATACCTTGGGGGCCCAGATTATTGTCAATGGCCTATCTGGCCAAGCAAAAGATTACTACGCTGCTGGTGGATTGGGGTTGCTGGTAGGGGATGGGTATCTTAAGTACGATTTGGAAAAAATCATCGAGATGTATTATGGCCTGCAACTGATGAATCATTTAGCCCTGAGTTTTGATTTGCAAAATGTAACGCACCCCGCTTACAACATCCTGCGAGGGCCTGTCACGATTTACGCCGTTCGCTTGCATGCAGACTTTTAAGCTCGCAAAGGTCATCGTGCAGTAATATTAAGAGCGCATCAGGTTCATCTGATGCGCTTGATGCCTGCATGGTGCTAGTAAGTGATCCGGAGAATGCGCATTGCATGGTTTGATCCAACCACTACGGAAGGTGGGAATTGGCGTGGGTGAGACTGAACATTGGATGGGTTGCCTACCTGAATGACTTTGGCACCTTTTACTTCAGCATCTTCAAGTAAACTTTGAAGCCGGGTGAAGTGGCGATCAGAAATGATAGATGAGTAATCTTTGCTGGCAGGCCCCTCTGGGTAGAGATTAGAAACGGCTTGGTGATAAGCTGAGATAAAAGCCTCTACTGTAAAAGTAAATTTAGGGGTGACTGAGATGTTTCGGGTGGTCTGGAGAATGTTGTTCTGCATAAAGCTGAGCTGCTTGTTCTTGGTGTTTTATGGCATGCATCACATGCCCATACGCCATGTGAGCTTGATGGGCTGAATCATCATGTTTTCCAGACTGATGAAGCGTATTTGCGAGCTCATGATGACGTGCAGCGGCCTGAAGATGCTGAGCAGCTGAATGATGATGATCATGTTTCATATCAGTCCCCTTAAGTAAATTGCCATTATTTAAAACTTAAATAATGGATGCGGAAGAAGCTTTGTTCAGTAAGCTGCGGGCAGCAAGAACAAGTTCCGATGCGGTCATGCCGATCGGACCAATTCCTGAATCGGCTAATTGATCTCCCGCAGCAGCATGTAATTGCACGCCCAAACAGGTGGCTTCCCAAACTCCTAGTTGCTGACGAATACCTTGTGAGCACAGTGCACTGATTATTCCGGTGAGAACATCTCCCATCCCCCCGGTGGCCATTCCAGCATTGCCAGCCAAACAGCGTTGAGGAATGCGTTCAAGCGCACCCACTAAAGTATGTTGGCCTTTCAAAACGACAATCGAGTGGCTGATCTGAATTAAATGCTTCAAAGCAGCCAATCGATCTGACTGCACTACGTTGTTATCGTTACTGAGTAAGCGCGCTGCTTCTCCGGGATGGGGCGTCAACACAGTTGGAAATTGCCGCAGTTTCATCCTAGATAAAAGAGTTCGATGACTTGCAAGAATATTCAGCGCATCGGCGTCTACTATAAGCGGGCCCTTGTGGTTGATTGCTGAGCGCAGCCATTGTTTAGCGCTTTCATTTTGTCCTAATCCTGGTCCTATCGCGATAACATCAACAGGGTTTGAGTTGATCCATGATTCAGGATTCTCATTGCTGATGTCATGGATCATCAATTCTGGGTGGGCGGCACTCACGTGCGCAGAATACCTGTCCAACATGCCTAGTCTCACCAGTCCAGCACCACAGTACAAGGCCCCTAGCCCCGCTAATAGAAGGCCGCCTGACATGCCGTGAGCCCCACCAATGATTAAAACTTTTCCGGCATCGCCTTTATGGGTATCTTTTTTTCTATCAAGACGTTTGGCAAATAATTTTGCCTCCAAGTCTTGGAACAGTATTTCCTCCTTGCACATCTTTTCTCCTAAATACGCGATCAGCGCAGCGTCATCAGAGCTGACGATTCCTTTTTAATTTTGGTATGCGGCGATGAAAAACGCCTAAAGGTGCGCCGGTTAAACCACCATTCATGTTGAGCTTCACCTGGGCCCGCATCTTTACAATTCGATTTGCGTATAAATTAAGCCCATGTGAAAACACAAAGATGCTGGCAGAAATAACTCCAATGACCGCTAACACCGCGAGACAGATCGCTCCCATTTTAGAAAAAGTAGTCAATACAAACCAGATGGAATCGGGATGAACCTCGCCTACATAACGGTCGCCTACCCAAGTGATGAGTGCGATGATGGCTAGAGGGGAAGCAAATATGAGTGTAGCCCCCATTATGGATGAAATGCCCGCCATTACTTTTAAGCCCTTAATGACTAAAGGTTCAGTGAACGGCAGATAGCTTGGTGGTGGGGCGACGGAATCGATATCAATAACAGGAGAAGTATTTTCATGAGTGGTCATACGGCCCTCTACGATGAAATCAAAACATTAAGTTGCATATCTTTCAGGTAGCAAACGATCGTATTCTCTTTTCACAACGCCGTAGCATTCACACGTTCTATGCTCAAGCTTTTCTCTATCTAAAACCGTAATGTGTCCTCTAGAATAAGAAATATATCCTGCTTCTTGCAGCTTACCCGCAACTTCAGTAACGCCTTCTCTTCTGACCCCCAACATATTGGCGATAAGGTCTTGCGTCATGACCAATTCAGATCCCGATAATCGATCAATACTTAATAAGAGCCAACGGCATAGTTGCTGGTCAATAGTATGGTGTCTATTGCACACTGCGGTTTGAGACATCTGTGTAATTAATGCTTGTGTAAAGCGCAAGAGAAGATGCATGGCTTGGGTTGAGGAATTAAAAAGATCAAGCAAAACACTAGAACGAAGGCGATAGGCTCGCCCCGCACTTTGCACAACTGCGCGAGAAATGGTGGACTCTCCACCAAGGAAAACCGTTATTCCAACCACACCTTCATTCCCAATAATGCCAATCTCGGCTGTTGCCCCATTTTCTAGTCCGTACAAAATAGAGACGAGTGAATTAATTGGAAAGTAAACATAAGGCATTTTCACGCTAGGTTCTGATAACACTAAACCTAACTCAAGATGGACTTCTTCAACATGGGTTTGAATTGACTCCCAATCTTTTTGGGGAAGACATCGCAATATAAGGTTTATTTTTGGTGGGTTTGATGTCATATGAATCCGCGATTTAGGATTTGCTCAGTAAAAAAATAATAGCAATATTACCCGTTATGAAGTTTGACTTATGTGCGGAATCGAACGCTCCATAGTGCTAAAAGGCCCCACGTCGAAGACAAGGGCCTTATAAACAGCAGCGTTGCTTGGGTTGATTATTTAGTTGAGATTCAATCTATTTTTGCTGCAACTCAGCAAAAAAATCTGCATCAAGAGACGCGCATCATGTACTCGTCGTTGAGTTGTTGCGGAGTAACCCCACGTTTTAGCCGCTCAATATCAACAGGGGATAAGGTCATTGTTTGACCATTTGATAGCGTGAGCTTTACTGTTCCTGTTAGAGCGTCGGAGACTAAGGTAGGGGGCACGAGCGTTTTGACTTGGTTTTGTTGGGTATCAGCATGTGGAAGCGCCTGCTTATGTGACCTTTCGTCCGCAAGATAGCTGAAAATTGCATAGGCTAAAAAGGCGAATGACAAAATAAAACCCAAACTAAAAAGCATCAGAACCATTGCGCTATTCTCTGAACTATACCTTCCGAAGCTTAAAGGAATTTTCATGGGGAAAAATCCTCCGAAAGGATGTTTTTTTTGCAAATGAGCGCTGAATGCATAAAGGATCTATTCCTCTATTCGCTTAAATCGCTCCCTGCTCCTGCTTGTTTTGGGATTGATCAAATCAAACAGTTCGGAAACGGATTCCACCTGGAGTTTGTGAAAGATCGAAGATTTGTGTTGTTTGATAGTAGGTGCAGAAAGGTGCAGTTTTTCAGCAATCTCCTGGTTTTTGCAGCCCAGAAGTAACAGATTAAACACCTGCTGCTCTCTGCGCGTTAACAAGTCCAATTTTTGATTTAACTGTTTCTGATGCAAAGCCAATTGGTTGAATTGAATGTCGATTTCTATGGCTTCGATCACGGCCTTCTTGAGGTTATCCCAGCCAAATGGCTTTAACAAAAAATCAACTGCTCCACCTTTCAAAGCTTTGATTATTTGATAATCCTCACTGCGTCCACTAATGAAAATAATCGGGGTGGTGCGACCTTGTTTTTTCAGTTCTGCCTGAAGTTCTATCCCGCTCATTTCGGGCATTCGCATGTCGGTCACAATCACTGCGGGATTGGAAGGGTGAGCAACCTTCAAGAATTCTTTGGGGTTGGAGTAAGCTAAAACTTTGAAATGATCCGTAAGCATGAGTTGTGCAATGTCGTTGCGTAACTCATTGTCATCTTCAATTAAAAACACGGTGGCATCAGTGTTGAATTGATCAAAACAAGAATTCATCAGGATGCTAAGTCTTCAATCAAAGAATGGATAACTGGAATAGAGAGTTTGAAACAAGCGCCACTAAGTGGAAGATTTTCATATTCAATATGACCATGATGTTTTTCCACCACATAGGAACAAAACCATAAACCGATTCCCATACCATCCGCTTTAGAGGTGGTGAAAAGGCTGAAAATATTGTTTTTACCTTCAATAGCTACCCCTTTACCGTTATCTGAAATTGCAATGGTCAGCATACCCTCTACCGTAGATGTTTCAATACGAATCATTCTGGCGTGATCTCTCGATTCTTCAAGGGACTCGATGGCGTTTGTGAGCAAATTGACCAGTACCTGAACAAGTAGAGGGCGCCAGAGTTCAACTAGTTCATGCGCATTGAGTGCGAAATGAAATGTGATATCAGATCGCTCCGATCTATCTTTAACGCATTCAACAGCCTCCAGAACAAGTTCTTTTGTGTCGCACAATGTAAAGTCAAGCTCAGAGGATTTAAACAAATACTTCATCTGCAAAATGAGGTTGGCAGCAGAAACATTGGCCGTTTTGATTTTATTAATCAGGGGTTCAAATTCTTCCGAAAACCCCCGCGCATTGGCCAGAAGCAAAATCCTTTCTGCGTTAATTTGTATACGAGCAAGAAACTGATTGAGTTCGTGCGCCATGCCTGCACTAAAAGCGCCGGCTTCAATCAGTGTTTTATTCTTCGTCATACGGCTAAGTAAACTTTCTTTTTCAATCAATAAATCGTATATCTGCTTGGAGTTCACTCGCCTGTCATGAGCCATACGCGATCTACTTTGAATCCAGAACAAGAGAAGCAGCGTTTGCGAAAAAACGATCACCAAAAACATCAGAGTTCTATTCAATACCCAAAATTGGTTGATATCGACAATACTGGGGTAGTGATGAATAAAAAATAGATAATCTAAACCTATCAATATGGACCGGAAAAGCGAGTAGGTGCCGGTTAAAACGGCAAAATAATAAATAAAACGTAGTAAGTGACTGCTTTCTATCTTGATGAGAAGACGCGATTCATATGCGATATTGGTTGAAATGATTAATGAGATGATCCCGCTCAAAAAGTATCTAAGATAGAACTCACCTGTAACTGTAATTAAATTGAGGGTGGTGGCCAAAAAAAAGTAGGGTGCAATAAATGCTATCCCTTCGACTAATGAAATCTTTCTTCTAAAACTGCGTAAGAAAAAACCTTGTAGCCAAGATCCAAAAGAAAAAAACCATGCAGCAACGATCAATGGCGGCATTTGTGCGTACAGGAAAGGGTCTCTCAACACGTCAACTTTGTGACTTTCAATGAGATAAATAACGATGGAATACCCCGTAAAGGTAAGGGTAATCATTGCGATCAATATATAAAAAGTAAGATCTCTGGGCGCATCAATCAAAAAAAAGACAGCCAACAACAGCATGGCTAGTAACAAGCCAATAACCAGAATAGGCGCCACCGATATGATTAAGTTGATGATCATCTGAGTCAGGCTGTGCTTCGCTTAAAAAATGATTGGCCCTAAATCTAAATCAAGATAGGTGATTGAGCTTACATCGTTTCAAGCGATTCGGTATGATGTGTATGTTAAGAATTATGATGATTAATCTAAATGCTATGGTGAGCCATGCTTCCCGTCACGTCTCTGTTTTGCGCTGTTTTGACATTTATCTTCATGCGGCTTTCTTTTCATGTTGTGTCTTTGCGGAAGCGAACACAATCGTGGTTACGCCCTGATGGCAGCGAGGAATTAGAACGCGCGATACGCGCTCAAACGAGTTTTATCACCTATGTGCCGATCGGTGTGGTCATGGTTGCTTGCTTGGAACTCAACAGGGCGCCCTGGTACTTATTGGCTTTTATGTCCATGTTTTTAGTGATTGGGCGCATTTTGTATATTGATGGAGTCAACAAGCCTCATAGCAATCCAAGAAAACGTAATCTTGGTATTGCATTTACGTTTTCTGCTTTGTTGTGCCTAGGGGTGCTGAACGTAGTGTGGCCTTTATATATCCTGTTTTATGATTGAGTGCGCTATATTTGATTTTTTGGATATGGAAGTCACTGATAAGCATGATGCTAATATAGGTTTTTAAGCCTAAACTGCCGGATTATTCACTATCGCTGATGCGAAAGTTTAGATTCCGGATCATGAATTTCCAACAACTCAAAATCATCCGGGAAACCGTTCGGCAGGGTTTCAATCTCACTCAAGTTGCTGAAGTGCTCTTTACTTCTCAGCCCGGGGTCTCGCGCAACATTAAAGAGTTGGAAGAAGAACTGGGTATTGAGATCTTTGTGCGCCGAGGCAAGCGTCTCTTGGGCTTGACTGAACCGGGTAAAGAACTTGTAATCGCTGTCGATCAGATTCTTGCTGATGCACACAACCTTAAAAAAATTGCGGAACAATTCTTAAATAAAGAAATTGGCCAACTCACCATTGCAACAACACACACGCAAGCCCGATACGCGCTACCAGGGCTGATTAAATGGTTTAAGACGGACTACCCCAAAGTGCATCTGGCACTTCAGCAAGGTACCCCCAGCGAAATTTCTTCCCTATTGATCGCAGGTGATGCCGATATTGGGATTGCTACTGAAAATCTTAAGAATATCCCTGAGCTTGTGACTTTTCCGTTCTATTCTTGGAACCATGCGGTTGTGGTGAGAAAAGATCACCCGCTGACCCAGGAAAATACACTCACTCTGGAGAAAATTGCAGCGTACCCCATCATCACCTATCACGAGGGGTATACAGGCCGAGCAGCGATTGACAAGACCTTTGAGGACGCTAATCTGATTCCCGATATCGTGCTGTCAGCGATCGATGCAGATGTGATCAAAACCTACGTTGAACTCGATCTGGGGGTGGGCATCATTGCCTCAATGGCGTACACAGCAGATAAAGACCGTGAGTTAGCGCTGTTGCATGCCGATCATCTCTTTTTAAAGAGCACTACCGTAGCGGCCGTTAGAAGAGGAACCTATCTTAGAAGCTACACTTTGGCATTTTTAGAGAAACTATCCCCTCATTTTGGAGCGCAAGCCATTCGAGAAGCGATTCAAAAAATGGAAAGCTAGCAAAATAATTTTTTTGATTTAATGATTGAAGGTTTATCTGGTGCAGTTCCTATGCATGAAGGTCCACTTCGTTTAGCATTTAAGGATTAAATATCCTTGGAAGGAGGGGAGTTCTTGCTTCGCTACCTATTGCAAAACTTGGCGTCCTTAATTGGAACCCTTGCCATATTTGGCGCACCCCTTGGTATCATTGCATTCATTGCGTTTGCCGGACAGGACTTTATTGGGTCATTTAAAGATCAGACCACTTTGTTATTTCTGACAAGCTTTTCGAAGATTGGTCTGATTTCATTTTTTGCTGTGGTGTTGGTGGGTATTGTCGCGGTTTATTTGTTCAAGTTTTCACGAATGCTTCAGAGAACCGCCGACAAAATGGAAGACGCCTTTATTGGTGAAAATCGGGGGGCTTCAAATTGGCTGGGTGAGGGGGGAGAAGAAGTCGAGCAGCCTACTGATGAAGTGCATGGTGTATTTCGCAAACCACCAAAGCTTCATTCTGCTTGGGAAGATTTTGGGAAGACAAAAGAGCAGCTCGATAATGAGGAATTAGAACGTCGCAGGAGAGTAAATCGTTCTCTGGCTCCTTATGTTTCTGGTGACTCAAGGCTGGGTACAAAAGACGATTCTTAAATTGTGTGCAAATACACTTTATTACATGTTGCAGCCTAAAACCTCCATTCCCACTTAGCCTGCAGCAAAGTATGGGTATTGGCCAAAACCTGTGAAGATTGTTGTTGATTGAGCAACGGTACAGTGATGAACGAGCTGGTGTTGTAGTGCACGGGCAGGAAGTTGCTGGCACTCAATCTGAGTGAAGAATTGGGATCAAATTTCCATACCCCGTAGAGATCAGATACGATTTTGACCGAGGTGAAACTAGCCTGATCTGCAGTACTTTGAATAAAAGTATTAGGGGTCCAATTGATATTAGTACCCAAGGTTAAGGGGATTTCCTTGAATTTGTAATCCCCCCCCAGGTTTCCGGTTGCTTTGGGTTGTTGGTCCAAACGATTGTTCGGCCCTTGAACATATTCCACTTGAGAGCGATATAAACTCAGCGTGGCGCGAAGACTCATTTTGGGCCCTTTTTCAATGAGTTCATCCATTTGAAGTTTAGCCTCCAGTTCGATGCCTTCTGTCATGGCTCCTCCTACGTTATTCGGCGCTGAAACCCAGCGTGGTGAAGAGGACCAAGGGACCGTTTGTAAAGAGGTTACAGTGCGAATCAGATTGCTGATCCGACGAGTAAAGGTGCTGACACTGACTAGACTGCTTTGTGACAAATAGTTTTCATAGGCGATATCAATTCCGGTGGCCAATTGTGGCTTCAGATAGGGATTGCCCGCAGAGTCAGGGGAGTCTGCGGCATTAGGTTTAATCGATAACACCGGCAGACCACTGAGTTGGTTGAGGGTGGGAGAAAGATACGTGCGGGTTAAGCTGATGCGTATTTGATCATTGCGTTTTGCATCGGGTTTCCAAACAGCATGAAGCAGAGGAGTCCAGACGCTGCTGGTGTTGTGACCTGCGTACCCACTTGAATCGCTATGCGTATCGATTTGCTCAACTCTCAGGCCTGCATAGGCAGACCATTGAGGGTTGATGTCCACTTCGTCCTGAGCATAGAGTGCTCTTAATTCGGTTGATGCGGTCAGATTGCCTCCCACCGTATTCAGCCCAGGTTCTACTGAGCCGTTTTGCAGTGTGGAGTTGGCTTGTGAACGTTCAGCGTGCTCTAGCTCCCAACCGCCTACTAATTGATGATTTTCGCGCCACGTATAAGACATCTTCCCCTTCGTATTCAAGGTCACATCATTGATGTTGGAATGGGTGTCCAGTGTTTTATTGCTTAAGCCTAAGCTATCTAATTCGGTTCTGTTTGAAACAGAAGCGTTATGTGCATCGCCAAGCCCAAAACTGATTTGACCTTTAGTTAGTTCATTGAAACGTCTTTCCCATTGGCCATTCAGTCGCGCTACGGCAGATTGATTTTGTGCGGCAGTCGTCGAATTGGAGTATGTACTTGGGGTGGTATTAGAACCTGAAATATAGATGGGCTCAGACAAGTGTGTGTTGCTGATGCTTGTGTTCTGACTGAGGAGTGCAAAGGGTTGAAGTGAAATTTGGTCTCCATTTTCTAAGGGTAATTTGATGCGACCGCTTAAATGAATGCCGTTACCCAATGATCGTGTCCGAGAGGATTCATCCTGCAAAAGATCGGTCGCGCCCGTGGTGGTATCGATGATGCGAGTTTGGGTTAAGGATTGATCCACGTCATCATGGTGGTAAAGCGATGCCGAAACGGTATACGATCCCTTTTGCCCAAACTGATTATTGCGGGACCAAGACACAGAAGGTTGAACGCGACCCTGTTCCCCCCCAAGGCTTGATCTTAATTCATCAAATTGTTTGTTTTTGAGAGGCTCCCTCAAGACTATATTGATTGTGCCTGCAATGGCACGTGCACCAAATTCAGCAGTGGGGGCACGCATAATTTCGATGCGTTCAATCTGGTCTGGTGTGAGTTGCTCAACGGAAAAACCTTGTGGAATACGCTCCCCATTAATCAGGATCAGGGTGTACCCGCTACCTAGTCCCCGCATTCTAATTTCACCCCCGCGACCTGGTTTTCCGCCGATGGTAATGCCAGGCAGACGCTTCAATACATCCGTTACAGAGGTATCCCCAAATTTCAGAATTTCTTCCCGACCCACTACAGTTTTTGCCGCGGTAGATTGACGACGTTCATCAAGATCGCTTCGAGTGACGGTGACTTCGATCGGCTGCAAGACAGGAGGCAGAACAGCTGGTGTGGCAGGACTCAGAGTGGGGCTAGTTGAAGGAGCCACTGCTGATGGACCTGCGTTTTGCGAGCCGGAATTACCATCTGAGTCTGCAAAACTTTGTGGGCTTAGAAGTATCAAAACCAAGTAGAGAAGAGGAAATCGATACAGGCGCATTAAACTTGATGTGTGAGGGGGGCGACGAATTCAGTATAACGTTCAGTCAAGTTTAGCTCGGACAATCATGGTAACGAAATGTTTACGGTTGAGATGCGATGCGTGCTAATTGACGTCGGCGTTCAAACATCAATAGTGAACCTGCTATGGCTGCATTGAGTGATTCACAACCCGTTGCCATAGGAATGGCAATAGTGGCGTAGCAGGCCTCTCGGAGTGCCGGGCTGATTCCCGAACCTTCATTGCCGATTACAATGCCTCGCGCCTCTGATAAAGGCCCTTCCCAAGCACTAAGATGGGCTTCACTGCACGCGGCGTAAGTGGGTTGTCGAAATTGTGCCAACTTAATCAAGTTTGATTTTTCAAGCAGGCTTAAGTAGAAGTGCGCGCCCATTGCAGCTCGCAAAACTTTGGGCGCCCAAGGTTCAGCGCAGCCCTCGGATAGGGCTACATATTGAATGCCTGCGGCTTGTGCTGAACGTAATAACGTTCCTAAGTTACCAGGGTCTTGAATCTCTTCTAGCATGAGTACACATGCATCTTTAGGCATGCTTTGGTTTTGCCCTTGATCATGATTGCTCACAAAAGGCCACACCGCTAATATTCCTGAGGGGTGTTCAGTCGGTGCAATACCAAGCATTAAGTTATCGGGGATTTCAAACCATTCAGTGCCCCTTGCTTCAGATAGCTTCAATGCTTGGCAGATTTCTTCTCTTTGCATTGCACTTGCAGTGACCACTCCCCAAAGAGGATGCTTGCCGCTTTCTAAGAGTGCTTGTAAAAGATGTACACCATCGAGCAAAGCTAAGCTCTGCTTTCTGGCCTCACGTGGGCTTTCGCTTAACTTAGCGAGTTGACGTATACGAGGATTATCTTTGGATTGAAGTGTATTCATGCTGATGCGCTGTCACGAACTTTAATAATCCTGCGCTACAGTCTTCCACCAAATCGAGAACATGCTCAAACCCTCCAATATCCCCAAAGAAGGGATCTGGAACAACCTGAATCGATGCATCACTAGAAAACTCTGCAAACCGACGCACTTTACTTTGATGTTGAGGGGGGGATTGACTTTGAGTAAGTGAAAGATTGTCCCAATCCATGACGAGAATCAGATCAAATTTTTCAAAGTCGCTGTCCTGAATCTGCCTCGCGCGAATAGGAGTGAGATCATAGCCGCGCCTAGCTGCAACTTGAATGGCTCTGGGATCTGGGGCTTGATCTGGGTGGTAATTGTGCGTTCCAGCTGAATCCACTTTCACCCGATCTTGTAATCCTGAATCCATGACATGTTGACGAAAAACACCTTCTGCGGTGGGGCTGCGGCAAATGTTGCCCATGCATACAAATAAAACTTTCATGAAAGAACTCGGATTGTATTAATAAAAAATAGAACTTTTAAACTAGATTACAGGGTATGACATCATTGCAGGGAGGACAGTTCTGTCTCGCTAAACCCAGCCAGGCGACGCGCTTCGATATTGAATGGCCCTTGTAGTTTAGGGGCTCCATATTGCAATGCCAATTCAGAATATGTTTGTTCGGGATCCAAGCCACGTTGAGCGCATAGCCATCGGAACCAATAATTGCCTGCAGCAACATGACCAATTTCATCACGTAGAATGATGTCGAGTATTTTGCCAACAGCATGATCACCGGCACCAATCAGTCGTTTTTTGACGGCAGGGGTGGCATCGAGACCTCGCGCCTCGAGCGTTCTAGGAACAAGGCTAATCCGAGCCAATACATCGCCTTTGGTTTTTTCAGTCATTTCCCAAAGCGCATTGTGTGCTGGGAAATCCCCATAATCAAAACCTAAGGTCACAAGATGATCGCGCAGTAGCGTGAAATGCAATGCTTCTTCGCTGGCAATACGAATCCAATCTTGATAGAACTTGTCTGGCATCCCTGAAAACCTCCAAGTGATATCCATTGCAAGATCAATGGCATTGAATTCAATATGAGCGATAGAGTGAATCATGGCAGCCCGTCCCTCAAGCGTGGCGAGCGAGCGTTTAGGGATATCACTGTGTGGGACTAGAGTAGGCTTAGCTGGCCGTCCCGGCAGGCACGCGGGCTCGGCGAGTACCTCTTCCGCACCAATTGGGAATGGTGTGGATTGTAATGTCGTGGCTAGGTGCGCCTTTAATAGTGGATCGGCTTCTTTCACGACCTCTAGGGCGCGCTGGCGAGCAGTATTCATCTGGGTTTTAAATTTAAGATAATGGAGGTCGCTGATGCAGTTTCAGTATTTTTCTTGCGTAAGTATAGGCCTGTCGTAGACTGCTTATATGCTGGCTCAAAATATCCACGCGGGCCAGGCTGAAAATCATCAAGCCGTAATTCAACTCGCCGAGGTTTTATGTTAACGATTCCAATTGCATCTTTACTCATCATGGCGGTGATGCCTCTCGTGGGGGCTGCTGCAGCGAAATGGGGGTTTGAGTCTTACGATAACCATAACCCCCGTGCTTGGCTTGCGCAGCAAACGGGCTTTAGAGCCCGCGCAAACGCCGCTCAAGCCAATAGTCTTGAAGCGTTTCCTTTTTTTGCAATCGGAGTCTTGCTGGCCATTTGGACGCATGTGGATCCCGTATGGCTGGATAGGATCTGTGTGGCCTTTGTGGTGTTCAGAGGGATCTATATGTGGGCCTACCTCACGGATCGGGCATCGCTGCGTTCCACCGTATGGGCACTGGCTTACCTGTGCTGTATCAGCTTGTTTGTCACCTCAATGGGAGTTTCCTTACCGCTTTAAGATATGGCACGTGGATTGCTTAGAGTTAAACATCTCTATGCAATCCCGATAAGGTCTTTGTGCCATGTCATACCTTTTAGAGCAGGGAATTCGCAGTCTTTCATCCTTCTTCACCCTAGGATATCGATTCGGTATCCACACCGCCTCTTCAACCAAAATGGTGCGGCGCACCTATCTCCGCTTCTTTGTGGAGCACTCGAATCGGTTCACACCGGTTCTTGTGACATCACAGGGAGGGCTGAGATGGTGAAGCGTACAACCCTTACGATCAGCAGCAAAAACTATTCATCTTGGTCTTTGCGTGGTTGGTTGATGTTGAAGTTTTCAGGAATTCCCTTCGAAGAACTTCAAGTCGAAGCTTCAAATGTCGATAACCGGGCGGAATTATTACTGCTCTCCTCGTCCATCCTGGTCCCGCGCCTGGAACATGAGGGGTGCACTGTTTGGGATACCCTCGCCATTGGCGAGTATCTCAACGAGGTAGCCCCTCAAGCCAAATTGTTACCGGCTGATCCCAAGCAGCGCGCTCATTGCCGCTCGATCTGTGGGGAAATGCATTCAGGTTTTGCTTCCTTACGTGCTTCATTGCCGATGAATCTGAAGGCGCATTTTGATTCCTTCAAAATTTGGTCTAAAGCCCAAATGGACATTGATCGCATTACGCTCATTTGGCGTGATTGCCTTCAAACCTACGGAGGTCCCTACTTGTTTGGTCAGGCTCCAACATTGGCGGATGCCATGTTTGCGCCTGTGGTCACGCGCTTCCTAACCTACAGCGTGGCGCTGGACGAGCCTTGCCAACACTATTGCACAACCATAATGGCGATTCCCGAAATGCAGGAATGGCTAGAAGCTGCCCTTGGAGAGCCCGACGACATTGAAGAACTTGACGTGGAGTTTTAAGCATGGACACTTTTTTTTCGCATGTAAAACCTGAAGACACACAGTACCTCCCGGGGGGGCTCAGAGACTTTTTTCTGTATCGCGATTTGGGGGTAGCAAAAGCCACGCAAGGTAAAGTCATTGCGCATTTGGTTAAAGCGCAGAACCCGCCGGATGGGGGAACAGGGTGGCATTATCACGTTGCTGAATTTCAAATCGTGATCATGATGAAGGGTTGGGCGCGATTTATGTATGAGGACAAAGTGACCCTGGTTTCAGAGGGAGATTGTGTTCATCAGCGGCCCGGAATTGTGCATTACTTGTTCGATTATTCCCCTGATATGGAGTATCTCGAAATTGTGGGGCCAGCTGATTTTGGAACCGTTCCCGCATTGGGGCCGGTAAAAGAGATTCCCCCACCTACTCCCTGGAAATAGACGTCATGCAAGGTTTGCAGATGATGTATCAATCCTATCAAACCTACGAAAACCTCATTGACCCGGTGAGGTTTTTGGCGGGCTCTGCCGAAAAAGTCACCAAGCGCTGGTTGGGGAATTTGAACGTGAACCCGGTTCAGCGCTTAGCGGCTTATTATGAGCAGCTTGCGCTATTAGGCTTTACCCATGTTCGTCCCGATTTTGGGATTGAGACTGTCACGGATTCCTTTGGGCTGACGACAAGGATGACTGAAGAGGTGGTGTTCTCTACCCCCTTTTGTCAGTTATTGCACTTCAAGAAAGAATATGACGCGGATCAGAAAAACGTCATTGATCATCCTAAAGTATTGTTGGTGGCCCCCATGTCGGGTCACTTTGCCACTTTGTTATCCGGTACGGTCAAGACGCTCTTGCGGGACCATGATGTGTACATCACAGACTGGCAAAACATTCGTGATATCTCTCCTGAAAGCGGGGTATTTGATTTTGATGCTTATGTTGAGCACGTTCTGTTATCGATCGAAGCCATAGGGGAAGGGGTGCACTTGATTGGGGTCTGTCAACCCACAGTGGCCTGTCTGATTGCAACAGCGGTGCTCTCTGAAGATAAAAGTCCCTTGGCGCCCCGCTCATTGACGTTGATGGCAGGTCCTATTGATGTCCGAATCAACCCCACCAAAGTAAATGAACTGGCCAATCAAAAGCCTATTGAATGGTTCAAGGAAAAATTGATTGGAATCGTTCCGGCCCAATTTCCTGGGGCGGGGCGTTCGGTTTATCCCGGGTTCATTCAACTGACGGCATTTATGAGTATGAACGCCGAACGGCACATGGAATCTTTTCAGAAACTCTATGAATATCGCGTTGCCGGTGAGGAAGAAAAGGCGGATGCCATTCACAATTTCTATGCCGAGTATTTCGCCATCATGGATCTCTCGGCGCCCTTTTATTTAGAAACAGTCGAGAAGATTTTTCAGAACTGCGAATTGGCAACAGGGGTGCTGACCTACAAAGGGCGCTTAGTGAATCCCCGCGCCATTCGCAAAACATTTTTGCTCACCGTAGAAGGCGAGCGAGATGATATTTGTGGACTAGGCCAAACCCTGGCTGCCCAGGATTTGTGCTCAGCACTTCCTGGCTATATGAAATCACACCATATGCAAGCAGGTGTAGGGCATTACGGTGTATTCAATGGTTCACGCTGGGATGGACAGATTTACCCAGCGGTTCGGCATTTCATACAGTCCTCTCGTTAAAGGCGCACTGAACGCCTAGATTCTAAAAGCGGGATGGTTTCTTTTAGCTGGAACGCGAAATAGCAATATCAGCCAACCCTGCCAAGGCTTCGCGGTAGGGGCTGGCGGGTAAGCACGCGAGGCACGATAAAGCGGTATCCACCTCGCGCTGGGCGCATTCGCGGGAGTAGGCAAGCGCCCCAGTGGATTCAATCGCATCAATGACGGCCGCGAGGTCGGTATGTGATCCATCAGGATCGGTGATGATGGAACGGATCATCGCGGCTTGCTGCTCGGATCCAGTGCGCATGACATGAATTAAAGGAAGCGTGACTTTCCCTTCAGCGAGGTCATCTCCCAGGTTTTTGCCTGTTTCGGCAGTGTGTCCCGAGTAATCCAACACATCATCGATCACCTGAAAGGCTGTACCCAAGTGCGCGCCGTATCGGGCTAAGGCGTTTTCTTGATCAAGCGGGACTTGGGCCAAAATAGCGCCCAAACGGGTAGCTGCTTCAAATAAACGGGCCGTTTTATAGCGAATGACTTGCAGGTAGCGGGCTTCGTCGACTTCGGGGTCGCGACAATTCATGAGTTGAAGTACTTCACCTTCGGCAATAATGTTGGTCGCATCGGCCAGCACTTCCATGATGCGCATGGAGTTCAGCCCCACCATCATTTGGAAGGCGCGTGAATAAACAAAATCACCCACAAGCACGGCAGCAGAATTACCAAACATTTGGTTGGCTGTCTCACGCCCGCGTCGCATGTTAGAGGCATCAACCACATCGTCATGCAGAAGAGTTGCGGTGTGAATGAATTCAACCACTGCCGCTAAAATATGATGTTGGTGGCCTTGGTAGCCCGCAGCACGGGCGGTCAGAGCATGAAGGAGAGGCCTCAGTCTTTTGCCTCCTCCTCCTATAATGTATTCGGAAACCTGGTTGATCAGCACAATCTCAGAATGGAGTTGGGTGCGGATTACGGTATCGATGCCCGCCATATCGGGGGCTGCCAGTTGTTGTATGTCAGGAAGACGCATCGCTTGATTTTATACTTTTATCGCCCTGGACCATAGCACAACCTTTAGTCGGGCTCATTGCCAAGCAGACGAGAGTTGAACCATTGCTTTCTTAGTCTTTTTAGGCTAAAGTTGCGGATTACTCGAAACATTAACGCTCTTATTCAAGCAGAGCGGTGAGGTCAGCCATGTACGCAGTGATTAAAACCGGCGGGAAGCAATATCGTGTTTCTTCCGGCGAGAAACTTAAGATTGAATTGCTCGGTGACGCCGAAGTGGGTAGCCAGATTGATCTGGACCAAGTTTTGGTTGTCGCTGATGGCGATAACGTAACCTTTGGTCGCCCAATGATTGTTGGCGCTAAAGTCGTTGCTACCGTTTTGAGCCACGGCCGCCACGACAAGGTGAAGATTTTTAAGATGCGCCGTCGTAAGCATTATCAGAAGCATCAAGGCCATCGCCAGCACTACACGGAAGTCCGGATCGAAACGATTTCGGCCAACTAATTTCAACGTCCATTCGAGAATCTAAAAAATGGCACATAAAAAAGCAGGCGGAAGTTCACGTAACGGCCGCGACTCAGAAGCAAAACGACTGGGCGTAAAAGCCTACGGTGGGCAACTCATTTCTGCTGGAAGCATCATCATCCGTCAGCGCGGAACCCGCGTGCATCCGGGAACTAACGTTGGGATTGGCAAAGATCACACCTTGTTTGCCAAAGTTGATGGCCATGTGGTGTTTTCCACCAAGGGTGCGTTAAAGCGCAAGACTGCATCCGTTCAGCCGGTCGCTGCTGAGGCTTAATCACCCTGTAGCAGGTCGCTAGCGACTAGCCGCCAAGCCCAGCGAGTTCGCGCTCGCTGGGTTTTTTCGTTTAAGGGAGTTGTGATGAAGTTTATTGACGAAGCCAATATTCAAGTGCTCGCAGGTAAGGGCGGTGATGGCTCGGCCAGCTTCCGGCGTGAAAAATATATACCTCGAGGCGGTCCTGACGGTGGAGATGGAGGCAAAGGCGGCAGCGTGATTGCCATTGCAGATCGTAATATCAACACGCTGATTGATTATCGCTTTGCGCGTATCCATCGCGCCCGAAACGGCGAGCCAGGACGTGGATCAGATTGCTATGGAAAGGGCGCAGAAGACGTGGTTTTGCGCATGCCGGTGGGCACCCTAATCTCAGATAAACTTACAGGCGAAGCGTTAGCTGACCTCTCCCGGCACGGCCAACAGGCCGTATTAGCCCAAGGTGGCCGGGGAGGAATGGGTAATTTACATTTCAAATCTAGTACCAATCGTGCCCCACGCCAGTTCACGCGCGGTGAACTGGGAGAAGAGAAAGAGCTACACCTAGAACTTAAAGTGCTCGCAGATGTGGGCTTATTGGGCTATCCCAATGCGGGAAAATCCACCTTTATTCGATCCGTTTCAGCCGCTAAACCTAAGGTTGCAGACTATCCTTTTACCACCCTGCACCCCAATCTAGGCGTGGTCAGAGTAAGCGATAACCGAAGTTTTGTTGTGGCAGATATTCCTGGTTTGATCGAAGGTGCTTCTGAGGGTGCGGGCCTGGGGATTCAGTTTTTGCGGCATCTTGCTCGCACCGAGTTGTTGCTGCATTTAGTCGATGCTGCTCCAATGGAAGAGAGCATTGATCCAGTTGCACAAGCGCTGGCTATTGTTGAAGAATTACGCAAATACGATGAAGCACTGTTTCAAAAACCACGCTGGCTGATATTGAATAAAGTCGATATGACCGATTCAGAATTATTAGCCCCTTTGCGTGCGCGTTTTGCTGAGGCATTTGGTGCCACGATTCCTATTCATATTATTTCAGCACTAACGGGCGAAGGCACCAAGCAACTTTGTTATGCCATTGCAGAGCATGTTGAAGTTGCTCGCGCTGTTAAGCAGGCGATTGAAGATGCAAAACCGGTAGTTAAAGTGGCTCCTAAGGTTGAAGTGCCAATGGAGATTCTAGAAGTTGACTTTCCAGATGAAGATGAAGGTAAGCAGGATGAATCGGAATAAGGGAGCCATCTAATGCATTCACTTCTGCAAGGGGCAAAACGTGTCGTGATTAAAATTGGGAGTAGCTTACTCACCAATGAAGGCAGAGGGCTCGATCAGGCCGCGATTGCGCAATGGGCTGATCAGATTGCTGCACTGAAGCGAATGGGGATGGAGGTGGTATTGGTTTCGTCTGGTGCGATTGCAGAAGGCATGCAACGCTTAGGTTGGACGCGAAGACCCCACGCTTTACATGATTTGCAGGCAGCAGCAGCGGTAGGTCAGATGGGTTTAGTACAAGTGTATGAGCGCTCTTTTCATGCTCATGGAATTCATACTGCGCAGATTCTCCTGACTCATGAGGACTTGGCCGATCGACGTCGTTATCTTAATGCGAGGTCTACACTACGCACACTTCTTGACATCGGTGTGGTCCCCATCATCAATGAAAACGATACGGTGGTTGTGGATGAGATTCGATTTGGGGATAACGATACCTTAGGCGCTTTGGTTACTAACTTAATTGAAGCAGATTGCTTGGTTATTCTGACTGATCAAGCAGGCTTGTATACATCAGATCCTCGTAAGGATAGTCATGCCCGCCTGGTAGACCGCGCTGAGGCCGGCGCTCCTGAATTAGAAGTAATGGCTGGAGGGGCAGGCAGCGCAATAGGAACAGGTGGGATGGCTACTAAGGTTCTCGCTGCTAAACGTGCGGCGCGAAGTGGTGCGCATACCGTTATTGTGTCTGGTCGTGAGCCCAAAGTATTAACTCGTTTGGCAGACGGCGAGACAATAGGAACCCATTTGCGCGCTGCACATAAACCCATGGCTGCACGCAAGCAATGGTTAGCTGATCACCTTCAGGTACGCGGCAAACTTTGGCTTGATCGGGGAGCGGTTGAAGCCTTAATCCAAGACGGAAAAAGTTTATTGTCTATTGGGGTTGCGGCCATTGAAGGAGATTTTGAGCGCGGCGAACTGGTGTCATGCCTGGATCGTCAAGGTCACGAAATCGCGCGTGGACTGGTGAATTATTCAGCAGAAGATAGCCGTAAAATTATGCATCTACCGACTTCTTCCATTGAAGAGGTATTGGGTTTTATCGATGAAGAAGAGCTCATTCATCGCGATAATCTCGTTATCGTTACCTCTTCCCCTAGCGCACAGTAAACAAAGCCTTAAGCTGGTTTGATTTTAGCTTTTAGTATGACGTATACCCAAACCACCGCTCGCACCAAAAACTGCCCCTATCGTGACTAATGCTGCCCCTAGGGCGGTTTCAATGGTGAGGGCCTCGCCCAAAAAAGGGACTGCTGCAATGGCTGAGATGGGCGGCACCAGTGCCAGCATCAATGAGGCCCGGGTAGGACCAATGCGTAAAGTTGCAAAAGCATAACAACTTGCAGCAATGACTCCTGCCACCACACCCTGATAACCTGCTTGTAGCATTATTTGAGCACTGGTTGCATCTGCAATCCCTTTAGGTAAAAAAAGCAAATAGATGGGCGCGAAGATCAACAAGGAAATCATGTTGATATTGGCCGATGCGGCTAAAGGATTCACTTGCCAGCGGCGAACCAACTGACCATAAAACCCCCATGAGCAGGCGGCGAGAAAATAAAACAAATCACCCAGCAAAGTGAGAGATACGTTTTCAGAGATCAGGCTATGTCGACCAATTAAGGCAATACCTGCCCCGGTAATGGCCAAAGCAATCCAAGCGCGATGTGTGGGTTTGAGACCAAACACCCACCAACCAATCATTGTGGTGGCAAGTGGAATGCCTCCATTAACCAAAACCCCGGCGTGGGCTGCAGGCGCTAAAGAAAATCCCATGTATACCAATAATGCATAACCTAGCCCTGCACAACTTGCCAGTGCCACCCTCCGCCAAATCGTGAGACCAGGCATTCCCAGGCTTTTAAAAAACATCGGTGATAAAAGAATGGCGGCGACCAAAAACCTGAGGGCAGCAAGATCGTATGGGGTAAGCACACTTTTACCCCCAATGCGCGAGACAATATTGAAGCCGCTCCAACACAACACCACTACCCCCATAGCTGCAAACCCAATGCCTAAGCCTGGATTGAGCGTGTACGTTGCTGGGGGTGAGGGATCTGCCTGAAGGCTTTGGGCAGCAATCGATGTGCGCAAAGATTCAGCAGGCAGGAGAGAAGGAGCTTCTTCAGACATCGTCTCAGAGTATCATGACTTGGTCTTGTATCTAAATGACGAGCTTAAGAAAGCCTTATGATTTTGCGCCTTTTACTCATTGCGATTGCCTTTGTCATCTTGTTGCGCTTGTTGGGTTGGCGGCCACCTTTCGGAAGGGGGGCTTCAACCGATGCGAATCCAACATTAGGAGCCAGTTCCCCGCTAACAGGGGATCAAAAAGTGGACGCAGACCTGGTCATTTGCTCGTACTGCGGTTTATCTGTATCTCGTTCATCCGCCTATAGTCATGGTGGGCGATGGGCCTGCTGTATCGAACACCTTCAAACGTAATCTTAATTCCATGTCTTTTTTTATCCGTTCAGATGGTTGGGCGCGCGAGGCCAGGAAAATTGCGTCTCCTAATTTTGATTCACGTCCTGCTTGGCTAGCGATTGATCTGCTGGTCATTCATTGCATCAGTTTGCCGCGCGGCCAGTATGGAGGTTCTTCAGTTGCTGATCTGTTTACCAATCAGCTTGATTTGGCCAGCCATCCTTCTTTTGGTGATCTTAATGGCGTTAAGGTCTCCAGCCATTTTCTCATTCGGCGTGACGGTGAACTCGTACAATTTGTTTCCTGTTTGAATCGAGCCTGGCATGCAGGGACATCTCACTGGCGGGGAAGGGCGCGGTGCAATGATTTTTCAATTGGGGTGGAACTAGAGGGGGTAGATGACGAACGGTTTACCTTGGAACAATATGCGGTATTAAAAGATCTTCAACGTGCTTTGCAGGCCCGGTATCCCCTTCGTGCGATAGCGGGTCATAGTGACATTGCGCCGGGCCGAAAAACTGATCCAGGGCTATATTTTGATTGGGGCCTTGCAGATCAAGGTCTGCCGCGAGATGCTTCCTCTTAGGCCTTGCTGTGTAAGGATTGCTGCATTGCAACTTTTTGATTATATGTGACAAATTCGTGTCGAGCGCCTAAAACACCTGTTCCAAGACATTGATTTAACTTAAAAAAAATAATTCTATTCAAAGTGTTGCTATGCTGCGAGGCAATCCCTAGAATCTGTGGTTACGGTAATTGAAAACCACTACATATAGTGGTTTTTTGTGCACAAGTTGTACACAGCCTATCCCCAACGTTAGAACACCTGCCTGCAGAGGAGCGCAACGCATGCAATCAATACAAGAACATACAGCCAATGATTTACCCCTGTCTTTGGCGCCCTCGATTCCGTTTGAACCCAGTACCTCTGGTGACACGCGCTTCTCGCAGTTCAAAGTGATCCGCCGCAACGGAGCCGTGGTTTCTTTTGAACCCGAAAAGATATCCATTGCAATCACCAAGGCTTACCTCGCCGTGAACGGCGGTCAAGGTGCTGCTAGTGCTCGCATCCGTGATGTGGTCTCACAACTGACTCAAATGGCGGTTGCGGCTTTAGTTCGCCGCGAACCCTCTGGCGGTATCTTTCATATTGAAGATATTCAAGACCAAGTTGAATTGGCCCTCATGCGCTCGGGTGAGCACGAAGTAGCCCGTTCCTACGTGCTGTATCGCGAAGAACGCAGCCGCGAACGCGCTAAGGTAACGGCTGGCGCAGAACCCGCAATTCACCAAACACTGACCGTGATAGAAAACGGCCAATCTCGTCCCTTAGATGTGAAAGAGCTTGAAGCCCTCGTTGATGAATGCTGCCAAGGGCTTGAAAGTGCAACTGAAGGTCACGTTATCGTCGAGATGACCTTGAAAGATTTATACGATGGGGTACCCATCGACGAAGTGTATAAGTCAGTTATCTTGGCTTCTAGAGCCATGATTGAACGCGATCCTGCTTACAGCCAGGTGACAGCGCGACTTTTGCTGAATACGGTGCGTCGTGAAGTACTGGGTGAAACCACCAGCCAGGCTGAAATGGAAACCCGCTATGCCGAATATTTCCCGCTGTTTATCAAGCGTGGGATTGCAGCAGAACTGCTCGATGAGCGTTTAGGTCAGTTTGATTTGGTTAAGTTGGCCTCTGCCCTAAAAGCAAAACGCGACTTGAAGTTTGATTACCTAGGCTTGCAAACTCTCTATGATCGCTACTTCTTGCATATTGAAGAGCATCGTATCGAATTGCCCCAGGCATTTTTTATGCGCGTAGCAATGGGTTTATCTTTGGATGAGATTGATCGTGAGGCGCGAGCTGTAGAGTTTTACGAGATTCTCTCCAGCTTTGATTTCATGAGCTCCACGCCTACCTTGTTTAACTCAGGAACACGCCGTTCGCAACTTTCATCTTGCTATCTCACTACCGTTGCCGACGATTTAGATGGGATTTATGAAGCCCTGAAAGAAAACGCTCTGCTGTCAAAATTTGCGGGTGGTTTGGGTAACGATTGGACGCAAGTACGTGCCTTGGGTTCTTACATCAAGGGAACCAACGGCAAGAGTCAAGGCGTAGTGCCATTCTTGAAAGTGGTCAACGATACGGCAGTTGCTGTGAATCAAGGCGGTAAACGCAAAGGTGCGGTTTGCGCCTATCTAGAAACCTGGCATCTGGATATTGAAGAATTCTTGGAACTGCGAAAAAACACCGGTGATGATCGTCGCCGAACGCACGACATGAATACGGCTAACTGGATTCCCGATCTATTCATGAAGCGCGTAATGGAAGCGGCAGATTGGACCTTATTCTCTCCCTCCGAAACACCTGACCTTCACGATAAGTTTGGTGCAGATTTTGAGAGGGCTTATACCGCCTATGAAGATAAAGCAGCACGCGGTGAATTGAAATTGTTCCGCAAAGTGCCTGCTTTACAGCTATGGCGCAAGATGCTTTCGATGTTGTTTGAAACGGGCCACCCCTGGATCACATTTAAAGATCCCTGCAATATTCGTTCTCCACAAAATCATGTGGGCGTAGTGCACAGCAGCAACCTTTGCACCGAGATCACGCTCAATACCAATGAGAAAGAAATCGCTGTGTGTAATTTGGGTTCAGTGAACCTGGCTGCCCATTTAGTAGAGGGAAAGCTCGACCACGAAAAGCTTCAGCGTACGATTCGAATCGCAATGCGTATGTTAGATAACGTGATCGATATTAACTACTACGCTGTTGCTAAGGCGCGCAATTCCAACCTAAAACATCGCCCTGTGGGCTTGGGTATCATGGCTTTCCAGGATTGTCTTCATGCTATGCGCGTTCCTTATGCCTCACAAGAAGCTGTTAAATTTGCGGATGAATCGATGGAAGCGGTGTGCTACTACGCCTACTGGGCTTCGACCGAATTGGCCCAAGAGCGAGGTCGTTATGCTACCTATCGTGGTTCCTTGTGGGATCGCGGTATCTTGCCTCACGACAGCATTGATCTGTTGGCTCAAGAGCGCGGCGGCTACTTAGAAGTAGATCGGAGCAGCACCATGGATTGGGATGCGTTGCGTGAGCGTATTCGCGAATACGGTATGCGTAATTCCAATTGCGTCGCGATTGCGCCTACTGCAACGATTTCTAACATCATTGGTGTTTCTGCCTGTATCGAGCCTACATTCCAGAATCTATTCGTGAAGAGCAACCTCTCTGGTGAGTTCACGGTAGTGAATGAGTATCTGGTGCGCGATTTAAAGCGCGCTAATCTTTGGGATGATGTCATGGTGTCGGACCTGAAATATTTTGATGGTTCGCTCTCACGTATCGATCGCATTCCTGCTGATTTGCGTCAGTTGTATGCCACAGCATTTGAAGTTGACCCGAGTTGGTTGATTGAAGCAGCATCGCGTCGTCAGAAATGGATTGATCAAGCACAAAGCTTGAATATTTATATGGCAGGGGCGTCGGGTAAAAAGCTGGATGAAACCTACAAGCTGGCTTGGACCCGTGGCCTGAAAACTACTTACTACTTGCGTACCATGGGTGCAACTTCTGCTGAGAAATCTACCTCTAAAGCAGGTGCACTGAACGCAGTACCAGTGGATGGCGGGATTCAGGCGCAGCCCTCGGCTGAAGAAGCAAAGTTCTGCATTATCACCGACCCGACTTGCGAAGCTTGTCAGTAAAGGGTTAAAGAAAAAGGATTGAGATTATGTTGAGTTGGGATGATGAAATTAGCGCAGTGCCCTCGGCACAGCCCTTCCTGCCTGTTGGCATGCCACCCATGCGCGCGAGCGCAGCGATTAAACCTGTCGAAATGTTGGCGGAAGATTTAGACATTGACCGTCCGCTTGAAGGCGCCACGCATACTGCCGATAGCGCGGGCCTGCATCCAGAGTCCACTGGGCGTGTTCGGGTAGAAGATAAGCGCATCATTAACTGCCGTTCTGATGTCAATCAACTAGTCCCATTCAAGTATAAATGGGCATGGGATAAATATCTGGCGGGTTGCGCAAACCACTGGATGCCCCAAGAAGTGAATATGACGCGTGACATTGCGTTGTGGAAGGATCCAAACGGATTGACCGATGACGAGCGTTTGATTGTGCGCCGTAACCTTGGCTTTTTTGTAACGGCTGATTCTCTGGCTGCAAACAATATTGTATTAGGTACTTACCGTCACATCACCAATCCAGAATGTCGTCAGTTCTTGTTACGCCAAGCATTTGAAGAAGCGATTCATACGCATGCTTATCAGTACATTGTAGAAAGTCTAGGTTTGGATGAAGGCGAAATCTTCAATATGTACCATGAGGTTTCGAGTATTCGTGACAAGGACCAGTTCTTATATGAATTCATTGAGGTACTCACAGATCCTGAGTTTCAGACGGGTACACCAGAAAACGACCAGAAGCTCTTAAAGAGCCTGATTGTGTTTTCCTGCATCATGGAAGGCTTATTCTTCTATGTAGGCTTTGCGCAAATCTTAGCCTTGGGTCGTCAGAACAAAATGACCGGTGCCGCCGAACAATATCAGTACATTTTGCGTGATGAATCCATGCACTGTAATTTTGGGATTGATGTAGTCAACACAATCAAACTTGAAAACCCCCATCTTTGGACTCCTGAGTTCCGTGAGGAAATCAAAGCACTGATGGTGCGCGGTGTGGAGCTGGAATATCGTTATGCTGAAGACACCATGCCCCGCGGCGTGTTGGGTTTGAATGCACCCATGTTTAAAGAGTATCTGCGCTATGTGGCGAATCGTCGTTGTCAGCAGATTGGTTTGGATGTGCTCTATCCTGGCGCCACCAATCCTTTTCCCTGGATGAGCGAATTGATCGACTTGAAGAAAGAAAAGAATTTCTTCGAGACCCGTGTGACGGAGTATCAAACCGGCGGTGCGTTGAACTGGGAGTAAAACAGCTCAGTGCGCTATCCTGTTTGCTCTGATACAGATGAAGTGAGTTGAAGAAGGATCTGCTTGCTTGTTAAAAGCCCCTCAATAAGATGCTTGAGGGGCTTTTCCATGAATACAGCTGGTTCAGGTTAGAATACCAAGCTGATAAGTAGCGGTGGATGACCACCCATCACGAGGAGAAACTATGGGTATGAAAATAGGCGTGCCACGCGAGGTGCATCCTGGCGAACGGCGCGTAGCAGCAACCCCAGAAACCGTACAGCAGATGACTAAACTCGGTTTTTCTGTAGCGCTTGAGTTGGGTGCAGGGAAAGAAGCCAACTTTGATGACGCTGCATACTTGGCTGCAGGGGCAACGATTGCGCCCAATGTGCAAGCGCTTTATGCAGATGCCGATATTATTTTAAAAGTACGTGCACCCATGGTGAATCCTGCTTCGGGATCGCATGAATCTGAATTATTGCGCCCGGGACAAACCCTCATTAGCTTTATCTGGCCTGCCCAAAACGCAGAACTGATGGAACGTTTGGCGGCACGCCATGTTACGGTGATGGCGATGGACGCCGTGCCTCGTATTTCACGCGCTCAAAAATTGGATGCCTTGAGCTCCATGGCTAACATTGCTGGCTATCGCGCCATCATTGAGGCCGCTCAGCATTTTGGTCGCTTCTTTACGGGGCAGATTACCGCTGCCGGTAAAGTCCCTCCCGCTAAGGTCATGGTGATCGGAGCGGGCGTAGCAGGGTTGGCGGCAATCGGAACGGCCCGAAGCTTGGGTGCGATTGTGCGTGCCTTTGATACGCGTCCAGAAGTAAAGCAACAAATTGAATCGATGGGGGCTGAATTCCTCGAGATGGATTTTGAGGAAGAAGGTTCAGGTCAAGGCGGTTATGCCAAGCAAATGAGTGCGGCCTTTATAGAGGCAGAGATGGCGTTGTTTGCAGAGCAAGCCAAAGACGTCGACATCATTGTGACAACGGCGTTGATCCCAGGAAAACCTGCTCCCAAACTCATTACCGAAGCCATGGTTGCTTCAATGAAAAACGGCAGTGTGATTGTGGATTTGGCAGCAGAGCAGGGCGGCAATTGCGAATGCACCGTCCCCGGTCAAGTGAACCATGCGCATGGTGTGAGTGTGATTGGTTATACCGACTTGCCTTCACGCTTGCCCACGCAATCTAGTCAACTATATGGCACCAACTTACGCCACTTCCTCACCGACCTCACCCCTGCCAAAGACGGTCAGATTGTGGTCAACATGGAAGACGATGTCATTCGCACTGCCACGGTTATTAAAGACGGTGTAATGACTTGGCCTGCCCCCCCTCTTAAAGTCCCCGCGATTGCTCCGGCTAAACCTGCTGCTGTGGTTGCAGTTGCCCCAAAGCATGGCGAAGCAGGAAAACCTGCCAGTAATACCAGTACGCTCGTCACGATGTTGATCGCAGCGCTGGTCTTTGCCTTGATTGGTGCGACTGCACCGGCTGCCTTCCTCCCGCACTTTACGGTGTTTGTGTTGGCGTGTTTTGTAGGCTATCAAGTGGTATGGAATGTCACCCCGGCATTGCATACGCCACTGATGAGTGTAACGAATGCCATCTCAGGAATTATTGTGATTGGCGCACTCTTGCAAATCTCTAGCCCCTCTCCGCTCGTACAAGGCATTGCGGCCTTCTCCGTGCTGATTGCGACCATCAATATTGCCGGCGGGTTCCGCGTCACCGCTCGCATGCTCAACATGTTCCGCCGGGATTAAGGGGAAAGCTGACATGAATACTGGATTAATTACTGTTTGTTATATCGGCGCTGCCATTCTGTTTATTTTGAGCTTGGGCGGATTATCGCGTCAGGAAACGGCTCAGCGTGGCAATCTGTTCGGCACGATAGGGATGGCCTTGGCGATTTTGGCCACCATCATGGGTGCGGGGGTAACGAGCCTTGGATTATTGATTCCCGCGGTGTTAGTAGGTGCTGCGATTGGATGGGTCTTGGCGGTCCGGGTTGAAATGACAGGCATGCCTGAACTTGTTGCGATCCTACACAGCTTTGTGGGCCTTGCTGCAACTTTGGTAGGGGTGGCCAGTTATCTAGATCCTACTGCGCACTTTGCTAGTTCTGCCGAAAAAAGTATTCATGAAGTCGAAATTTTCTTAGGTGTATTCATTGGTGCTTTGACCTTTACCGGATCGATCATTGCGTTTGGTAAATTGCGGGGATCCATTTCTGGTAAACCATTGATGTTGCCGGGCCGTCATTTACTTAACATTGCAGGCATTGTTGCTTCATTAGTTTTAGGGGCAATGTTCATTGGTAACGAAATGCCTCAAGGTGCTTTACCGGAATTGCTGATGATGTCTGCGATTGCAGGTTTGATTGGTATTCACTTGGTAATGGCAATCGGTGGAGCGGATATGCCCGTAGTGGTATCCATGCTGAATAGCTATTCAGGATGGGCGGCAGCCGCAACGGGATTCATGCTGAGTAATGATCTGCTGATCGTCACGGGTGCCTTAGTGGGTTCAAGCGGTGCGATCCTTTCTTACATCATGTGTCGCGCAATGAATCGAAGCTTCATTTCAGTGATTCTGGGTGGCTTTGGAACAGGGAGTGGAACGACCAGCACCGCTGAGGCTCCACAAGGAGAGGTTGTGGCAATCAGTGCTGAAGAAACCGCACAGGCCTTAGCTGATGCCAAAGAAGTCATTATGGTTCCGGGTTATGGAATGGCGGTTGCACAGGCACAAGGTGTGATCAGTGAAATCACCCGTCGCTTACGCGCCAAAGGCGTGAAGGTGCGTTTTGCCATTCACCCGGTGGCAGGTCGCTTACCTGGCCACATGAACGTGCTCTTGGCCGAAGCCAAAGTACCGTATGACATTGTGCTGGAGATGGATGAAATCAATGAAGACTTCCCCGAGACTGATGTGGTCTTGGTAGTGGGGGCAAACGATATTGTGAATCCTTCTGCTCAAGATGATCCCGGAAGTCCTATTGCAGGTATGCCGGTCTTAGAAGTTTGGAAAGCCCGCACAGTCGTGGTCTTTAAGCGCTCGATGGCAACAGGCTATGCGGGTGTGGATAATCCGCTCTTCTTTAAGGAGAACACCCGCATGTTGTTTGGTGATGCAAAGAAGAGTGTAGATGCCATCCTTTCGCATCTGCCTGCTTAATTGAATTCACCCCTTCAAGCTTGCGTCCAATAACGCAGAGGATATTTCTCCCTCTCCGTTATTGGATGACTAGAGTTTATGTTTCTTGTTGCAAATGAATAAAATCTAAAAGCTTAGAGGTGAGGCTGGGTTGCTGCTCTAAGCGAGCACTCCATTGTTCTGAATGAAGGGTGAGTGAGATGAGCATAGTGCTTACTTGCCTCCAAGCTTCTGATAGCTCTTTAGGTTCTCTTTGCACCCAGCATTGCCAAAGCTTACCAATGGCTTTTGCAGTTTCTATTTCCTTACAGCTTTCAAGATAGCGCTCTAAAAAGGCCGCCATTTTTACGAGATGCGCACCATCCTCTGTGGGATAGATGTCCCACAGAAAGGGCCTTCCAGCCCACTGTGCTCGGACAAAAGAGTCTTCACCTCTTACCACATTGAAATCACAACTCCAAAGCACTTCATCAAACTGATCCTGAGTGAGCCAAGGCAGAAAAATAAAAGATGTCGCGTGGTCTGGGTGGGTGGCTATCCAGTCATAAGCACGATGCTGAATCAGCCCCTGAAATAGGTGGCACTCAGTTTTTTGGCCAGTTTCTTCATGGTGTTGCTCAAAGGCATCAAAAAGAGAATCTACTAGAGGATGGTCATAGCAAAAAATGCTGACCCTGATTGGCTTAACTTGATCCTCTCTCTCTTGCCGTTGCTTAGCTTTTATTTGAAAGCTTGTTCTTTGCTCTGATAAGTCTTTTTCGCGTAACAACCCTCCCGTTTTTTTCGAAAAACCTGGGAAGAAAAACCATCGGGTGATGGGAAGATGTGGGTGTGGGCTGGGTAGGGTATGACAGCCTTCCACCCAATCCTCAGCACTGAGATATTCCAGGTTTACCCAAAGCGAAGAAGGTTTGCGTTGCGTCATCCGTTCGGCAAAAACATTGGGTAGGTCACACCCAAATGTCTCGATCACCAAGTCTGCAGGTTGGGATTCGATTAAAATCTCTTCAAAATTACGGATCGAGATGAACCCAGTTTGAACAAGCGTTTCATCTTCGCTGTCACTCAGAACAAATGCAGAAAGCGTTTCCGGTTGATCAATCCAAAGACGCACGCATAATGCATGCTCTTTCGCCAATTGCCGCGATAAACGCCAACACACTCCTGCATCGCCCAGATTGTCGACTACCCGACATAACACATCCACTGTTTGTATCATGTCCCGCAAAACCTGCAGCGGTCGTTACAGCGCTTCAGCACCCGAGTGAGCGATGATGCCGTCTTGACTTGACTGCACACCAGATACGCCAATCGCGCCAACGAAGTGACCTTCGTGGACCAGGGGCACCCCTCCTTCGATGGGGGTGGCACCTGACAATTTCAACATCACAGTTCGCCCGCCAGAGATCGCGGATTCAAGAGCCTGAGTGGGCCTGCGAAAAGCAATGGCCGTCTTGGCTTTTTCAATTGAAACTGTCACCGAACCGCTTTGCACATCATCCATACGTTCAAAATAAACAAGATGCCCGCCGTCGTCGACGACTGAGATCACTACATTCCACTTATTCTCAATAGCAGTTTGATGAGCGGCTTTCGCAACCCGACGCGCATCTTCTAGGGTGATAGCATATTTTTGGCGCATGATGATTTCCTTGGGTGAGTAATAAAAAAGTGAGTTTAAACGTGCTCTAAATGGGGCGTTTCACGGGCAAGTTGCAAGGTGACAAAAACAGCACTTGCTTGCAGCACTGCAACTCCCATCATCACCAGGCTAAAAGCCCCGGCATCCATGAATGGGCCAAAGACCAACGGGCCTATTGCCAGGCCAGAATCCAGCCCGGAGTAAACAAACCCATACACTCTGCCCAGGCTGGCGCTCCCCAGACGTTGCGTGGCCGCTTGTCGCACCATTAAATCTCTCGATGGCCCGGTAAACCCAACTCCAAATCCCATCACAGCTAATAAAGGTAAAACCATAGATGTAAGGGGGGCCTGGCTGGCCAGTACACTCGCTGCAAGCGCTGCTGCACCAAGAGATAGCATCACGGTGCGATCGTGCTCGCGTCCCGGTTTTGCATAGAGCCCACCCGCTGCTGTACCCGCTGTGCTTCCAATTAAATATGCAGTGAGACAAAACGCTGTTAAGGAAGGCCCCATTCCATATAGGTGCCCGAGCAGAGGGCTCACATAGTTTTGCAATACTCCAAAGGCAGCTGACGTAAGCAGAAAAAATGTAAAACACATCCAGACGGCAGGTACCCTTAAGAACGAAGGTGTTTTATTGGTATTGGGGGGCTGACTTGCTCCGACCTGTTCATGATTTGTTTGGGTATGTTTTAGGGATTGTGCTGAAGTTTGAATTGGAGAAGGTACTTCAATGAGGCCTCGTGTTTGAATCAAGACTAAGATCGTAGCCAACGCCAACAAAGCAGCTGAAAACGCTGCAGCACGCCATCCAAACGAACCCGCCATCACAGTCATGATCAAAGGAGCTAATACCCACCCAGCATTGCCTGAAAGTGCGTGTGCGGAAAATGCATGCCCTAGCCTGGCAGCAGAGACACGTCTGTTCAGAATGGTGTAATCCGCAGGATGGAAAATGCTATTTCCCAAACCAGCCAGTCCAGCACCTAGCATGAGCATGGGGTAATTCATTGCACATGCAATAAAAATAGCGGATCCGGCTAACATGGCTAAACCAAAGAACAGCACTTTGCTGGCTCCAAAGCGGTCAACTGCAAATCCTGCTAAAGCTTGACCTACTCCCGAGACCACAAAAAAGGTGGTCATCAGGGCCCCGGCCTGAGTGAAGTTCAGACCAAATTCCACCATCAGCCATGGGAAAAGAGGTGGGAGAATGAGATGAAAAAAATGAGAGGTGCCATGGGCGAGCGCGACCACAGATAAAGTGGGATAGTCTTCGCGTGCATCAAGAGTTAATGTGTTCATCAACTGATTTTATCATTGCAGCGTTCAAACGGCTGATTCTCAACATTCGATGGAATGCCGCATAATAGATAACCTTATGTCTTTCACCTCCGTAAATTCCGAAAATCCAATTTTTAAACCCAACCGTTCTGCAGCGGTTCGCTTTGTATTGGTCACTGTGTTCCTAGATGTATTGGGGATAGGCATCGCTATTCCTGTTCTTCCGGCTTTAGTTGGAGAACTTTCCGGTAACCGAGAACTTCAGGCTTGGTGGTACGGAATCCTGGGGGCATGTTATGGACTCATGCAATTTAGCTGCGCACCTTTGCTAGGTGCTTTATCAGATCGATTTGGAAGACGCACTATCTTGCTCATTTCCAGTGCGGGTTTAGGATGTAATTATTTGATTTCAGGTTTAGCTGGAAACTTGCCCACACTTTTATTTGGACGAATGTTGGGTGGCGCAACAGGAGCAAGTATGTCGGTTGCAAGCGCCTATGTTGCCGATACAACTGCCCCAGAGGAGCGCACACGCTGGTTAGGGTTAATTGGTGCTTGTTTTGGGATGGGCTTTGTCTTTGGTCCCATGATCGGTGGCTTGTTGGGGGCGATTGATTTACGCCTACCCTTTTTTGTGGCAAGCGGTTTGGCGCTTCTGAATACCTGCTATGGCTATTTTGTCTTACCGGAAAGCTTAGCTCCAGAAAATCGCAGACCGATCTCGCTTTCTGCGCTCAATCCGTTCGCCGCCTTGCTGGGTCTTGGCAGTATGAAAAATATCAGCGGATTAGTGGTGGTCGTTTTATTTGCTACCTTGGCCCAGCTTATTTTGCAAAGTACTTGGGCGCTGTATACCGCCTTTCGATTTGGTTGGGGTCCACGTAATACAGGTTTAACCTTATTCCTTGTGGGCTTTGTTGCCGTATCGGTTCAAGGAGGCTTGCTCACCCGTCTCACCGCTTGGCTAGGGGAAACTCGGCTTGTGTTGGTAGGGCTTTGCTCTGGCGTGATCGCTTTTACTTTATATGGATTGGCAACCAATGGAAGCGTGATGTATGTTGTCATCGTCGCTAATTTTATGGCCTATAGCGTATCCCCAACCCTTCAGAGTATTGTCTCGCGTTCAGTGCCTGCAGATCGCCAAGGGATGACCATGGGCTCATTGCAAGCCATCAGTAGCCTTATGTATGTCTTTGCGCCGTTGATGGGGACCAGTCTATTGGCCCAAACCAGCCACTTGCCAAGTGATGACCCACGAGTAGGAGGCACATTCTTTTTGTGCGCGGTTTTTCAGTTGATTGCTTTGATCATGGCAGTTCGGTATTTCAAGCAACGTCCAATGATGAACAAGTCCCCTGGAAATTAAATACCTAGCCCCATTCCCCAGTTTTTAGATGCAGAGACTGGAACACAAAAACGTTGAAGAGCCTAGTCTATGGGCACTTCAATGATGGTTTTAATAGTCCAATGATCGGTAGCAGCAGTCAGTCCTCGCCCTATTCCCAGATTAAATACAAAAGGTTTTCGATCTACGTCCAAGGCTAGATAAACTGTATGAGCTTGATTGGAATAAGAATCAAAATGCGAGAATTGTCCTAGCTCAGCATAGTATTCAGTACCTACTGCAATTCCCTCTTTCACATCCCGCGCAATCTTAAACGAAGGACTGAAATCAGGCCCACCGGTTCTTTGTCCTGGTTTCAGGTTTTGTCCAATGACGGGGTTGAATGCAAACAACCATTCTAATTTTTTCCATCCTAATATGGGACGTGTTTCAAGACGATCTTGAGATTGTTCAAAGATTGACTTGACATGTGAAAGCTCAAAATTAATGCCATAGAAAAACGGGTCATCAGCTGTGGCTTTTTGACCAATATACTTCAAACGATACCGAAATCCTGAAAAGCGTTCATCGCCTGCAGGGGTGTGCTCCATTGGAATATAAATGCCCAACTCGAAATGTTCGGAAGCGGCATAAGAGAATTCCAAGGTAGATCGAATGCCATGCGCAGGAACAATTTCCCCGGCGTAATCCGGGGTTCCACGTCCGGATGGGGTAGCGTTGACATGTAACTCCAATCCAAATTCACCGGGCGCATTAATCGCATCATCGTAGACCTGAATTTCATCGATCAGGACGGCATGCGCAGAAAACGAGGAAAGACATAAACTCACACAGGCTAAGACCCAAAAAACATCTTTTTTGGCAAAGCTTGGCAAGGTATTCATGAATACACAATCAATCTAAATAAGCCGGGAACTTAGGCATTACCGCAAAAGATTCGGGTGCATGCTGAATCACAAACCGGGCTTGCGTATTTTTTACAATTTTTTCAATCCGATCCATTGAGGCCAGCGTATCTGCTCGATCTACATTGAACACCGGCATGCGTTTCATCGAACGGTTTTCGATGGTGTGATAGAGATCGCCTGATAACAACACATTTCCACTTTTCTTGAGTTTCACCCACAAGACCTTATGGCCAGGGGTGTGACCTGGGGCGGATAAAATCTTAACTGTGCCATCACCAAATACATCCAGGTCCCCATCAACTGATTCTGTTTTTACGGTTTTGTAGGCGGAAAATGAGTCGGGATTCACTCCAAAAGGGGTAGGGGTAGATAAGCCCCAATCCAGTTCGCGCTTGGACAACAGCCAAGTTGCACTCGTGAAAAGATTGGCATTACCAGTATGATCAAAATGGAGATGCGAAAAACTAACATACTGAATATCGCTGGGCGCAATATCAATTTCAGACAGTTGGCTGATCAGGGTTTTATCCAAATGCATGTGGAATGGACCGTTATCCACGCCTTCTTTTTTCTCTGCAAGGGCATCACCCAACCCGGTATCCCATAATAAGTTACCTTTGGGATGGCGAATCAAGTAGCAAGGAGCCATCACTTTTCCAGGCTTGCCATCGTATTCGCCGGTATCAGAAAAAGGGGCCATATTGCTTACGTTCACTTCACCGCAGTTAATGGTGTAAATGCGGGGACTTTTGACAACTTCTTCTGCTTGAGCAGAGTGAATGAAGCTAATACCCATTAAAAAGGTCGGCATTAAGAATCTGATCAACCAGCGGGTGGGAATGGATTGTTGAATCATTTTGATCTCTCACTTAATAAAATTGCTTGTATGAATCACCCAGTTCATTGTCCGGAATTCAGGTGATCATTACTCTGCTTGCATACCCAAGCGTTGCATCAAGCTTCGGTCTCGATCGGCTTCAGGGTTTGGGGTGGTGAGCAATTGTTCCCCATAAAAAATAGAGTTGGCCCCAGCCAAAAAGCATAGCGCTTGCACAGCATCACTCATATTCTCGCGCCCGGCAGAAAGACGCACCCGGCTCTTAGGCATGGTGATACGAGCAACAGCAATTGTTCTGACAAAATCTAAAGGATCGAGTTCATCTTGTCCGTGCAGAGGTGTACCTTTAACTTGCACGAGCAGATTGATGGGGACGGATTCCGGGGCAGGATCAAGGTTGGCAAGTTGAGCGATTAAGCCTGCTCGTTGTGAGGCGTTTTCACCCATGCCTACTATACCTCCACAACACACATTAATTCCCGCGGCTCTTACTGCAGTTAGGGTATCTAATCGATCTTGATATTCACGCGTACTGATGATGTCACCATAGAATTCTGGTGCGCTATCTAGGTTGTGATTATAGAAATCCAATCCTGCCTGTTTGAGGCGTTCAGCTTGAGCGGGTTTCAACATCCCCAGTGTTGCGCAGGTTTCCATACCGAGTGCGCGCACACCTTCAATCATTGCAGCGATGGGTTCTAGGTCTTTATCCTTGGGGCTGCGCCATGCGGCCCCCATACAAAATCGGCTCGCCCCCGCCTCTTTGGCGCGCTGGGCTGCGGCAAGTACTTCATTGAGGGGTAACATGGCCTGATTTTCAACCCCTGTGTCATACCGAACCGATTGTGGACAATATGCACAGTCTTCAGGGCAGCCGCCGGTCTTCACTGAGAGCAGGGTGGAAAGCTGAACACCTTGCGGATTCCAGTGATCGCGATGTACCTGCTGGGCTTGCCATATGAGATCGGTGAAGGGTAAGGCCAATAAAGCTTCTATTTCATTCAGAGCCCATTTTTTTGTGCTTTTTGAGGCAGACAAAATAGGACTTGAACTGGAAGAATGGGGAAGGCTAATAGATTCGGGGGAATTCACAATGCGGGATACCTTATGGGCTAAACGATGCAGTCCTCTATGATACGTTACCTAGCAGGGTGATTGGTTTGTCTGGTGTGTATCGTCACATTGCTCAGCACTTTATCATGCAAGACTGTTGGTTATGTCGCGGGTTTTCTCGGGGGGCGATGGTCTGTGGGTTTTGTCGGCGTGCGATGCGCCTGTGTCCGCAGGATACAGACCGCGCAATGCTTGCAGAAGAATGTAATCTCAATGCACTGATTCTGCGCTATCGATATTCCTTTCCGCTCGATACTTTGCTTAAGCGTTATAAATATCAAGGTGAATTGATTTTAGCGAAGCCACTTGCTGCCCTTTTTCCCCCGCCTCCCTTCCAACAACAACCTGGGATGGTTTTGGGTGTGAGGCCAGTGCTGATTCCTGTTCCTGCCAGTGTTGCGCGGATCAAACAGCGCGGTTACGATCATCTGCATCTGATTGCACAGCACTACGCCAAGCGATTTCAGCTAGAACTGGGTTATGCCAGACGCAAACAAGACTCTGCTTCTCAAGCAAAGTTGGGGCGACGTGATCGCAAACGCAATTTAGCTGAAGTTTTTGATGTAGCGTGCCCGGGAAAAGCAGTGCTGATTTTGGATGATGTGATCACCACCGGAGCTACGATATCTGCCTTGGCAGTTCGATGCCGCGATCAGGGTGCAAAATGGGTGGGGGCAGTGGTACTCGCCCGAGCACCTGCGCCAAATGAAGTGGCCGTACAGTAATGCACGGCCAGAGAACTCATTACTTGGTCAGTGTGATCAGGTAATACGACGACGATATTCGCCAGAGGCGGTATCAATTTCGATCTTGTCACCGGTGTTGCAAAATAAAGGAACACCCACTTCAAAACCAGTTGAAATCTTGGCGGGTTTCAATACCTTGCCTGAGGTATCGCCACGGACACCGGGCTCAGTGTAGGTGATTTCACGCACCACGCTGGAAGGTAATTCAATTGAGATAGGTTTGCCGTTGTAGAACACCAGTTCACCGGGCATCCCGTCTTCGATGTAGTTCAGTGCATCTCCCAAGTTTTCTGCTTCAACTTCAAACTGGTTGAATTCTGCATCCATGAATACATATAAGGGGTCTGCGAAGTAAGAGTAAGTCACTTCCTTGCGATCCAATATGACTTGTTCTAGCTTATCGTCTGCCTTGAAAACAGTTTCTAAACCCGCATTAGTGAGCAGGTTTTTCATTTTCATTTTCATGACGGCGGCGCTGCGGCCACCTTTGTTGTATTCAGCTTTGAGGATGACCATGGGTTCTTTGCCAACCATGATTACGTTCCCAACGCGCAATTCCTGAGCCTGTTTCATTTCTTTTTTCCTGAGGAGAGATTACGGCAACCGAGGATTATAGACCTTATCCCTTGTAGTTAGCGATCCCTTGCATGATCTCTTGCTTGGCGGCTTCGGGCCCTTCCCAACCCAGCACCTTTACCCATTTACCCGGTTCTAGATCTTTATAGTGCTCAAAAAAATGCGAGATGGTTTTTAAGGTTAATGCATTCAGATCTTCGGGTTGATGCCATTGTGAGTAAATAGGAAGGATTTTATCGGTGGGAACCGCTAATACCTTTCCGTCTTCACCTGACTCGTCTTCCATTTTAAGGATACCGATAGGTCGGCAGGTCACGACCACCCCAGGAGGTAAGGGAAAAGGCGTGATCACCAGAACGTCAACTGGATCACCGTCGCCGCTAAGGGTTTTAGGTACATACCCATAGTTGGTGGGGTAATGCATGGCAGTGCTCATGAAGCGATCCACAAAAATAGCACCCGTCTCTTTATCCACCTCATATTTAACTGGATCCGCATTCATGGGGATCTCGATAACAACGTTAAAGGCTTCAGGAGCGTTTTTGCCGGGTGTGACGTTATGTAGGGACATAGTATTGGGTTGTGTAGTTTTAAAAAAGTCCGTTCACATTTTAGCTTACCTTGGGCACTAAGATCGAATCATTGTCTCAGCTAATGTTATATTTTGACTCAAAGCAATATTTTCTTGGTCTTGGGTGCGATGCATATAGCCGTTTTGGGTGGTGGAGTGATCGGGGTCACCACAGCTTGGTATCTCAGGGCTGCAGGGCATAGGGTCACGTTGATTGATCGTCAGTCTGAGGTGGGATGTGAGACCAGTTTTGCTAATGGGGCACAGTTATCTGCGGGCCACGCGGAGCCATGGGCGCAACCTGGGGCGATTCAAAAATTACTGAAATGGTTGCCGCGCGAAGATGCCCCTTTGCTATTTAGGCTGCGCTTAGATCCCAATCAGTGGCGTTGGGGACTGTCATTTTTAAATGAGTGTCGCCCCAGTCGATTTGAATACAATCTGCGGCAGATCTTGGCGCTGGGAGTGTATAGCCGGCAGCAGATGATCGCTTTGCGAGGCAATACGGGGATTCGATTCGATTCTCTCTCGCTGGGTATCTTGAACATATATGAGGACCGCGCTGACTTTGCTCGGGCCAAAGAAATGACCTCCCTCATTCGTTCGCAGGGTTATCAGCGTGTCCCGATTGCTGTTGATGAGGCGCTCTTAAAGGAACCAGGGCTCTCCCATCGTAGAAGTGCTCTGGTGGGGGCTACGTGGACCCCACCAGATGAAACGGGTGATGCCTACCTGTTCTGTAAGGAGCTAGCACAGATCTCTGCTCAGGCTGGGGTAGCGTTTAAACTAGGCTGTTCAGTTGAAAAAATTGTGGTGCGCAATGGGCAGGTTAGGGGAGTGGTTTTTCAATCTCAAGAGTTGGCTGTGGATGCCTGTGTGGTAGCAATGGGCAGCTATAGTGCGCGCCTACTTAATAGTGTGGGTTTGCGCATCCCTGTTTACCCAGCCAAAGGTTATTCTGCAACGATGCGGATCGTTAATGCGGCAGCAGCACCTCGCGCCAGCGTCACCGATGAGGCGCACAAAATGGTGTTTACTCGCTTGGGCAATCGTTTGCGGATTGCAGGAACTGCCGAGTTTAATGGCTATGAAATGAACTTGAATCCTGTTCGTTGCAAGGCGCTCATTGAGCGGGCTCGAACTCTTTTCCCTGGGGCTGCAGAATATGATGTGCCCTCTTTTTGGACGGGGCTGAGACCTGCTACACCCTCCAATCGCCCCTTGATAGGCCCCACTCAAATTGAAGGATTGTTTCTTAATACAGGGCACGGCACACTGGGTTGGACAGAAGCTTGTGGTTCAAGCCATGCCTTGAGTATGTTGATTGATGGCAAGCAGCCTAATGTGGAGTTTGATTTTCTTCATGTTTGATATCGTTTTTTATCAACCTGAAATACCCCCTAATACGGGCAATGCCATCCGCTTGTGCGCGAATACGGGCTGTCGTCTGCATTTGATCGAACCCTTAGGCTTTTCTATCGATGACAAAAGTTTGCGGCGGGCAGGGCTTGATTACCACGAGCAAACTGTTCTGCGGGTACACGCAAGTTGGGAGGCTTGTACTCAGGATTTGCAGGCAGAGGCTGTGCTGGGTGGGGTGAGTAGCCCCAAAAGATTCTATGCTTTCACGACCAAGGCCACTCAGTCGCACACGGCCATCGCCTATCAAGCAGGAGATGTATTCGTGTTTGGCCCGGAGACACGGGGTTTGCCTCCGGAGGTCTTGCAGGCCATTGGCCCCCCCAATTGGATTCGTATTCCCATGGTATCCAGTAGCAGGAGTCTGAATTTATCTAACTCCGCTGCAGTCGCTATTTACGAAGCCTGGCGTCAGCTTGGTTTTGCTGCCTCTTCGTACTAGTACGTACCCCTTTGATTTTGTAAATATATGATTAATATATTTAATTACGTTTGATGCATAGACTGGTCAAGGTGGTGGGAGTAGAATGCTGCAAATGCACAAATTAGATGGGGCTCAATGATTTTTATGGACGCCGTTATTCTCTCCCGGATTCAGTTCGCTGCCAATATCAGTTTTCACATTATTTTCCCCACCATTTCTATAGGATTAGCTTGGTTCTTGGTTTATATCCGAGGACAAGCAGATAAACAGCCTAATGGCGCCTGGGATATGGCTTTTAAGTTTTGGGTAAAGGTATTTGCTTTGACTTTCGCCTTTGGTGTGGTGAGCGGAGTCACAATGTCTTTTCAGTTTGGCACAAATTGGCCTGGCTACATGAAAACGGTAGGCGCGGTAGCAGGGCCCCTGCTGGCGTATGAAGTGCTTTCTGCATTTTTCCTTGAGGCTACTTTCTTAGGAATTATGTTATTTGGCCAGAATAAGGTTTCCCCGGCAGTGTATAAGCTTTCCGTCTGGCTGGTAGCAGGTGGGACAACGCTCTCTTTGTTCTGGATTCTTGCCCTCAACTCCTGGATGCATACCCCGGCTGGTATCGAGGTTGTGGACGGAAAGGTTGTAGCAAATGATTGGTTAGCCATCATATTTAATCCTTCCATGCCATATCGCACAGTCCATATGCTGTTGGCCTCTGCCGCTACCGCTTCTTTTTTTGTGATGGGGATTTCGGCTTTTAGAGTATTGATTGGTGAACGTGGAGAAGACATTCAAAAAACTTTAAGAATGGCCTCTGTTGTGGCTGCAGTAGTGATGCCTTTGCAAATCCTTGCAGGCGATATTCATGGTCTCAATACCCATGAGTATCAACCCGCAAAATTAGCGGCAATGGAAGGACTATGGCACACAGAAAGTAAGGTGCCGCTGCTGCTTTTTGCCGTGCCTGACGAAGCAACGCAAAGCAATCACTATGAGATCAAAATTCCGCAGCTCGCTAGCTTAGTGATCACCCACTCCTTGAATGGAGAGATTCGTGGTTTAGATGAATTTCCTAACGCACATCCTCCTGTTTTTCCGGTGTTTTGGGGGTTTCGTGTCATGGTTGGCTCCGGAATGTTGATGCTCGTTTTGTCTTGGGTAACTTGGTGGTTCCTGCGTCAATCTTCCTCCGTTCCCATTTGGCTCATGCGCGTTCTCGTGCCTGCTACTTTTATTGGCTGGGTTCCCACTTTGGCAGGATGGTATACCACTGAAATTGGGCGCCAGCCCTATTTGGTCACGGGCATTTTGAAGACAGCCGATGCCCTTGGTCAGGTAAGCGGCACAACGATCTTCGGTTCATTGACTGCATATCTGTTGCTCTATGCAATCTTACTTTCGGTTTATGTTACCACTGTGTTCTATATGGCCCGCACTGGTGCAAAGCTACCCGGTCATGATGCCTCTCAACCTAGCTCTCATGCCTTGGCAGGATAAATGATGGAATTTTTAACCCGAGATGTTTTGGTTCTAAGCTTTGCAGCTCTGATGGGCATTGCCATCATGGCTTATGTGATTCTGGATGGTTATGACTTAGGTGTTGGGGTTTTGTTACCTCAAGCAAAGGGCCATGATCGTGATCAAATGATTCACACTATTGCCCCTTTTTGGGATGCAAATGAAACTTGGCTGGTCTTGGGTGGGGGAATTTTGCTCGTGGCTTTTCCAATCGCCCACGGCATTATTCTTAATGCAACTTACCTCGCGGTTTTAATCATGTTGATTGGCCTGATTTTGCGAGGCGTTTCTTTTGAGTTGCGCGTTAAGGCGCCTGCGCATCGCCTGGAATTGTGGAATCAAATGTTTGCGATTGGTTCGGCTACAGCTGGCTTGGCCCAAGGTTTCATGCTTGGACATTTTGTGGTGGCGTTCAGGGATGACTGGGCTAGTTTATTATTTGCAGCTTTGGTGGCGCCATGCGTGCTCTCTGCCTACACATTAATGGGGGCTAGTTGGCTTGTCCTGAAAACGGAAGGCGACTTACAACATCGCGCTGCGCGATGGGGTCGTCATGCTTTATGGCTCACCGCATTGGGGATTGTATTGGTTTCATTAGCTACCCCCATTGTCAGTCCGCGGATTTTTGCGAGATGGTTTAGTCTGGACCGAATAGTAATTATGTCTCCCATACCATTGTTGGTTACATGGGCTGTTATTTGGTTATCAAGATGGTTTTATCAATTTGATGCAGATGAGCATGACCATCGCGCTTGGATTCCTTTTACGCTTACGATCGAATTATTTTTATTATCGGGTTTGGGGCTTGCCTACAGCACATTTCCCTATGTGGTGATTGATCAACTCACTATTTGGGACGCAGCAGCAAGCACACCCACTTTGAAAATGATCTTGCTTGGAGTAGTGATTGTTCTTCCTCCCATCATTGTATATAGCGCTTTCTCATATCGCATCTTTAAAGGAAAATCTACGCATTTGAGCGAAGCCTAAATTCATAAAGATGGCTTGCTTACGATGAGATGAGACTGTAAAGAAACAAGACCGAGCAAAGATACCTTAGTCAAGAAAATCGCATTGGGTCTCTACGAACTTTGCGAGGTCAAGAGAATGCTCTCGCACCAGACGTTCCGCCAGTTCGGTATCTCTTGTCTCCAGTGCCTCAATAATCCGCATATGCTCCACAATCGATTTTTGTGCGCGGTCGCTTTGAGTGATCGTAGCCTTGCGAATAGAACGCACGTGAGCAAAAATGTTGTGCATGGTTTCGGACAGCACGGGTGAATCGGCAAGGTCAAAAATGGCCTGATGAAATGCAATATTGGCTTCAGAGTATTCATCTAAATGCTCTGAGGGGGCAGAATCTAAAAAACTATCGAACAGATGCCGCACCGCTGAAATTTGAGTGTCAGAGGCCTGAAGCGTGGCTAAGCGGGCCGCCATACTCTCCAAGGCAGCCCACATCTGAATGAGTTGCACTACTTCTTTGCGGGTTTTGCGCTGAATATAAATGCCGCGTCTTGGAACAGTGCGCAGAAAACCTTCCTGCTCCAACAGAGTCATTGCTTCACGAACAGGGGTTCTGCTTACGCCAAGTTGTTCACTGAGCAAGCGCTCATCTAAACGAATTAATTCTTTTGAACCATAAATATCTGCATCAGCAATGGCCTGTTTTAGCATCACATAAGCTTGGTCACGCAAACTGACCACCGAATTGATAGGTTTTAAACTTAATGCAGGGCTTGATGCAGGGGGTCTAGAATCAGGAGCCGTTGCTGTTTCTCCCGGATATCGATCATTCATGGCTTCCTGTTTGCCGCAGTTCAGACTGCGCCATATTCCAATAGCCGCAAGCTTATACGTTTGTAATTTTTTTGCCAACCAAGGAGAGGGGATTCGTTTATCTCTTGCTGGCATCATGGGCGCGCGATGAGTCCCCCATGAGATTTAAATCCTGACATGAAGCGTCAGGATTTGTGGGCTGACAGGCAATAAATCGCTCCGGCAGCTTATCTAATGCTAACATCAGTGGTTCTGCGCGCCCGTAGCTCAGTTGGATAGAGTACTTGGCTACGAACCAAGGGGTCGTGGGTTCGAATCCTGCCGGGCGCGCCATCAAAATTTCATGTTTACTTTAGGCTCTACCCCATTAACGGGGGATAGGCATTCACTCAACACGATTAATCACTCCCTTCCACCCGCAGTGCGCTAGCACTCGCAGCCGTGCACTGAAACTGGCCGCACAAAAGCTGGAACCCACTGTCCAGCCCGTGGCTGCACCGCGTCGCATATTACGATCTGAAGCTGACCGCGAAGCCTGGTTGGCTGAAGTAAGAAAAAGCGTGCTGGACAAACTGTCTGATGGACCCGTGCAAATTTAACGTAATAAAAAGCACTTTTATGCCGATTATATTCCTTATAGCCCATTAAGCGGTATAAGAATGCCGCTTAATGAAGGTAAAATTGACCTCGTCAAAAAATTAGGCATATAATGACCGCTTATAAGCCATTAAACCATTTAACCGGCACATAATGACCGAATGAGCGCACTGTTATTCAACACGCCAGAAGAACTCCAAACCGTACTAGGTGAACGGCTGCGTCGCTTACGTCTTAACCGCAATCTGGATCAGCGCACTACCGCCGAGAAGGCCGGCATTTCAGAAAAAGCCTTGCGCAACCTTGAGTCCGGGCGCGGTTCAACGGTGGAAACCCTGATTCGCGTATTGAAAGCCCTTGATTATCTCCAGGGGATAGACATGCTTGCCCCGGAAACCAGCGTCAACCCCCTCGATTTGTTACGCCAGCCCAAAGCACCTCAACGTGCACGACGTAGCGTCAAGCCAACGAAAGATAGTTGATGGATACCCCAGTTATCGAAGTCCGAATCTGGGGTAAGCGTGTTGGTGCCGTGGCACCAGACCCGCGCCTGGGCTGTTATGTTTTTGCTTACGACCCCGCGTGGCGACGGCGTGGCATCGAATTGGCGCCGCTCACGATGCCGCTGGATGACTCGCGTACGACATTTGCCTTCGCTGATCTTTCTGAGCCCAGCTACAAGCGGCTGCCAGGGCTAATTGCCGACGCCCTGCCCGACGACTTTGGTAATGCTCTCATTGACGCCTGGATGTCCAGTAAGGGTGTCGAAAAACGCGCCATCACCACACTTGACCGCCTGGCCTACATGGGTAAGCGCGGTATGGGTGCACAGGAATTCAAACCGGCGCGCGGTGCCCATCGTGAGAGCGCCGAGCCGCTGGAAATGAAGCACTTGGTAGAAGCCGCTCGCATGATCATTCATGGTGATCTTTCTGGCGATGTGGAATCACAGGCCGCGCTGGCGAACATTATCCGGGTTGGTACTTCCGCTGGCGGCGCGCGCGCGAAAGCCGTCGTAACTTGGAACCCTGAAACCAACCAAATTCGTAGCGGCCAGTTCGATGCGGCACCTGGTTTCGAGCATTGGCTACTCAAGTTCGATGGGGTTGGCAAAGATTCAGAGCTTGGTGGAAGCGCAGATTATGGGCGTATCGAATACGCCTATCATCTCATGGCAAAAGCTGCCGGCATCACCATGTCGCCTTGTCGGTTGCTGGAAGAAAGTGGCCGCGCCCACTTCATGACCCACCGCTTCGACCGTGAAGTGAATGACAAAAGCACGATCAAGCATCACGTGCAGACGCTCTGTGCCATAGACCACCTCGACTATAAGCAACGCGCCACCCATGCCTACGCACAGCTCTTTATGGCCATCGCCAGGCTCAAGCTGGGAGACGATGCCATCGGTCAAGCATTCCGCCGCATGGCATTTAATGTCATGGCAAAAAATTGTGACGATCACACCAAGAACTTTGCCTTCCGCTTAAAGCAAGGCGAATCATGGGAGTTGGCCCCGGCTTACGACGTAACGCATGCCTACAACCCCCAAGGGGAATGGACTTACCAGCACTTGATGAGCGTCAATGGAAAGTTCCGCGACATCACACGCGCCGATTTGATGGTAGAAGCCGAGCGTTTCGGTGTCCGCCGCCCCTTGGACTTGCTGGCAGAAGTACGCGCCGCCCTGGATGGTTGGCAACAATTCGCCAAGGATGCTGGTTTAAACACTTCAACCGCCAACACCATTGCTGATGACTTTGAACTGATTTGAAATTGAGCGAATAACAATGAAAACAGCCCTCGCCCGTGAACATCGCAAAATACTGGAATCTCTAATTGCCCAGGCTCGACCCACAGCAGAATCGGCTCTACCCCATTAACGGGGGATAGGCATTCACTCAACACGATTAATCACTCCATTCCACCCGCAGTGCGCTAGCACTCGCAGCCTGTCATTCTCGAAGTTTCTAAACCCAAACGCACGCCGAGACATCATTTCCTTTTTAGTGTGGAATCCTTCTGTAATTCCATTCGAATTTGAGAAACGCCACACGATTCATATGAATATAAAAACCCTCACCCATTTTCCTAAATTTGCAATTGACTTTAATTTAAAACCGTTTCATTATATGCTACGTTTGAAGCAATAACGGAAACGATATGCTGGGCTCTTTACTGTTTGGCGAGTACCGAAAGCGCACATTAGGTTTATTACTACTTAACCCTGAAGCAGACTTTCATGTGCGCGAACTTGCTCGTCTTACTGGAACATCTGCGGGTACGCTTCACAAAGAACTAGCAAAATTAACTGCTAGTGGAATACTCCAAAGAAAGCAGATAGGCAATCAGGTGCATTACAGCGCCAATATTTCTTGTCCAATTTTTGAAGAGTTGGCAAGCATTTTTCGTAAAACCTCTGGATTAGTAGACGTACTAGCAAAAGCCTTAGTTAGCTTGGAAAGCAAAATTGACTTTGCGTTTGTATTTGGTTCCGTTGCGAGTGGGGATCAGCAATCATTTAGTGATGTAGATGTCATGCTGATCGGCAATTTGAGCTTCTCTGAGACCGTACAGGCATTGCACCCAACCCAAACAGTTTTGCAACGCGAACTTAACCCTGTTGTTTATTCGCAGGAAGAATTTCAACGACGTATTAAGAATAACGACACGTTTATAAAAGAAGTTTTAGCGAAGCCCAAGCTGTTTATAATTGGTAGTGAAAATGAGCTTAGACAATTTACTTAAAACCAAACAACTTCAAGTACATGCTACGTCACGGGAAGCTGTGAAACGTTTGTCGGAAGCTGCAAGACGCAATCTTGATGATGCACACATAGCTGAGGTAAGTGCAGAAAATCGTTTTGATGCCGCTTACAAATGTATTATGCAATGTGCAATGGTAGCGTTATGGGCGAATGGTTATCGTACCTCCACAAGCCAACCTGGACATCATCAAACTGCCATTTAAACGCTCCCACTTACCATAGGGATAGACCCAAGCACAGTCATTGTCTTGGATGCCTTGCGTAAACAACGCAACGTGAGTGATTACGAAGGTGATCCAATTAGCGATCAGATAGTTATAGAATGCATAAAGCAAGCAGAAAACCTATATCAAACTGTCATCGCATGGATTGCCAAAAACCGTTCTGATTTGGCATAAATACGAAGTATATTAGCTAGATACACTCTAATTGAAGCGTAGGGAAAATCGTAACAAAGCAGTACTAGATTAGCCTCCAATCAGGCTAAACACACCTAAATTTCAAAATTACAGACGTCATAAGTGTCTGTTTGTAATAGCGCTTCTATAAGAGTTTCATCCTACGAACCAAGGGGTCGTGGGTTCGAATCCTGCCGGGCGCGCCATCAAAATTTCATGTTTACTTTACTCGAATTGCAGGTAAAGACTCGCCTTCTGGAACGAACTGAAGTGCTACTCCATTGTTGCAATACCGCATCCCAGTCGGTTTAGGGCCATCATTAAATAGGTGGCCTTGATGACCGCCACAACGCGAGCAATGGTATTCGGTTCTTGGCATGATCAGTTGGTAATCTGTTTTTGTTTCTATAGCTTCTGGTAAGGCTTGATAAAAGCTAGGCCATCCTGTTCCGCTTTCATATTTTGTGCTGGATTCAAACAAAGGCTGATAACAGCCTGCACACAAATAGGTGCCCGTGCGTTTTTCTAGGTAAAGCGGGGATGTGAATGCTCGCTCCGTTGATTCTTCAAATAAAACTACATAGCTTTCTTTGGCTAGATTCCCGCGTAATGAATCAGCGTGAGTTTTACTTGTGCTCATACTTTCTCCTCGTCGTAAATGAATAATCGTCTTTTTATGATGTGATACTTTTACTCAGAATGATTCTCCGGCAGCCTCTGCAATGCTCAACTCTAAAGCGGTCCAATCGTAATCTTCACGCTTTTTGGCAATAGATTCTAGTAGGCGGTTGTGGAGTAAATCTGCCAATGGCATGGGTGCATTCACAGCAGCGGCGGTTTGCCTCACTAAACGCATATCCTTTAAGCCTAGTGGTAATTTAAATCCGGCTGGCTTGTAACGTCGTGCGGCAATTTGTTTTCCATAGTTCTGGTAAATGGGCCCAGCAAATAGAGTGCGCCCAAAGAAATCTGCAAACCCTTCGCGATCCACGCCATAACGCTGGGCCATCAGCATGGCCTCACCCATGCCCTCGACTGCTGCCAAAATCATGAAATTACCCGCTAACTTCATGGCTGCTGCTGCTTCTATATTTTCTCCAAGAGGGTGAATGCCTTGGCTTAAGGGGGCGAGAATAGAGGCTGCGCGTTCGGTTGCATCAGAAGGCCCTGACAATAAAATCCAAAGTTTGCGGGCTGCTGCTGCGTCAGGCCGACCAAACACAGGCGCTGCAACAAGGGTTTCACCCTGTGCGGCATGCAGCCTTGCCAAGGCGCTGAGTGTGCTTGGGGCAACAGTGCTACAAGAAATATGAATACCCCCGGGACCTAGCGCCCCCACTAAGCCCTTCGGTCCAGTGCAAATATCTTGAAGAGCCTGATCGTCAGCGACCATGCTGATCACCATTCCGCCAGGTGAGGCGCAGTCTGCTGGCGAGGCAGCGGGCTCGGCGCCTGAATCAATCAGAGACACTGTTTTTTGCTTATTGCGATTCCAGATTTTTAACCCTGGGTGGTCGTGGAGAAGATTCTGTGCCATGGGTAATCCCATCGCACCTAAGCCAACAAAGCCAAGTGGGGATGACATGAATATCTAATGCCTTTTATCAATAGTGAAGTGCGACTGTTTATTCTTGCTTGGGTTCAAGCTCTCTGGATGTTTTTGCGGGTTTTCTGACTCCCTTTTTTTTCTGCGCAGACCTATTTGTAAATAGTCCCATACTACAAGAATCGCTGAAGGCTTCTTCCAAGGTAAAAATCTCTCCGCAACGAGAGGGATCATACCCAGCCAGTTGAGCGATCCCTTTATGCAAATCCCTACCGCGTAATACGTTTAAAACCTGACTTACAGTTGGATGGCTTTCAGGCTCTGGTGAACAAGCAAAAAAATAACGTTCACGAACCAAAGGAATAAAGTCCAGGTTAAATTGCCGCGCGGCTGTTTCTATACCAAATCCAACGTCTGCCATTCCGCTGGCAATAAAAGCAGCAACGGCAGCATGGGTGTATTCCCACATGTCATAACCGGGAACTGTGTCATGAAGTACTTGTTCGCGATGCATCAGTACATCAATTAATAATCGGGTGCCCGAACCTGGTTGGCGATTCACAAATCGACCACCTCGTTTTCCTAAATCTTTAAATGACAAAATATTTAGAGGATTATTTTGAGTGAGCATCAACCCCTGGGTTCGGGTGGCGAGTTGAATCAGGCGAAGAGGGCGATAATTAAGAGAATGCAGATAGGGTTGCAGGGCGGCACTTTCTAATTCACCTTCCGGGATATGGAATCCTGCAAATTCACATTCTTGCCTTGCTAGGGCCGCGAGCGCTTCTGATGAACTGGTAAACCGTAAATCAAAATCCAGATTAGATTCGGCTAACGCTTCCTGTAAAACTTGAACTGCAAAGCCATGGCTTGCCTGAATACGTAATGGTGAGGCATGGGAAAGTACGCGTTCCATTTCAGCACTGAGCTCTGAGGACAGGCTATCTAAGGATGGGTTTAAGCGTGCAGCGATTCGGCGATCGGCCCAAAGCAGTATTTCGCCCAATCGGGTGAGTTGCCCTCCCTTGCCGCGTTCCATTGATATCAATGGGGTCCCAAATGCGTAATCCGCCTCTCGAATGAGCCCCCACGCGTGGCGGTATGACAGGCCGAGCGTGCGCGCAGCTTGTGATAGGCTACCGCCTTGATGAACTGCAGCAAGCAATCGTAATACCTGAGGTAATGGAAAATCAGGGCTGCCACGACGCTTGAGTGACCATTCAGGTCGAACAATAATTCTAAACATATGAAATAAAATTCATATTGAGAGTGGATGAAAGCACTGTTAGAGTTATAGGAATATAAGAATTATGCAAGAGCTTATGTTGAATTTAACATATGTTGCATTGCAACCCGAATCACAATTTCCGCCGTTTGCGACACGCCACCTAAAGTGGGTGCCTACTATCCTATAACCTATAGGAACAGCGGACTCCGGTCACCCTTAGGAGAATCAAAATAGTGAGTTACACCGAACTTTATCGTGATTTGGTCGATCTACCTGGCGCACTTCTTCCTATATTTCATCGGATTCAGGAGCGTTTAGGCTATGTACCTGAAGCTGCGCTGCCTGAAATTGCCCATCAACTTAACCTCTCCCGCGCTGAAGTGCATGGGGTAATGACGTTTTATCATGATTTTCGTTCAGCGCCTCCTGGTAAAACCATCGTTAAAATTTGCCGCGCAGAAGCCTGCCAGGCAATGGGTGCCGATGCGCTTGTCGAGCATGCTGAACAATGCCTGGGAACGCAGATGCATTCCACTTCAGAAGATGGTTCAGTCACGCTCGAGCCTACCTATTGTTTAGGTAACTGTGCTCTTTCGCCTGCAGTGATGATCAACGGAGATTTAAAAGGTCGGGTCACGCACGCTCGTTTTGATGCCTTAATCGCTGAAGCCAAAGGAGCGAACCAATGACCCGAGTATATGTACCTCGTGACTCTGCAGCCTTATCAGTCGGCGCAGACCATGTCGCCGCTGCCATTACCCGTGAAGCTGCGCAGCGTGGCGCTCGTATTGAGCTCGTGAGAAATGGTTCCCGAGGCATGTTATGGCTGGAAACTTTAGTAGAGGTTGAAACCCCAAATGGTCGGGTAGCTTATGGTCCCGTGAACCCTGAAGATGTGGTGAGTCTTTTTGATGCAGATTTTCTAAGCGGCGCAACGCATGCCTTGTCGCATGGCCTCACCGAAAAGATTCCTTATCTGGCCAAACAAGAGCGACTCACTTTCGCACGTGTGGGTATCACTGATCCCCTTTCACTCAGTGATTACTTGGCCTATGACGGTTACAAGGGGCTCAAAAATACATTGGCAATGGTGCCTGCTGATGTCGTTCAGCAAGTCACCGACTCAGGCTTGCGTGGTCGTGGTGGTGCAGCTTTTCCTACAGGAATTAAGTGGAAAACAGTTCTCGGCGCGCAATCAGCTCAAAAATATATCGTTTGCAATGCCGATGAAGGTGACTCAGGCACATTTGCAGATCGTATGATTATGGAAGACGACCCCTTTGTTCTCATTGAGGGGATGACCATCGCAGGCGTGGCTGTGGGTGCTACCCAAGGTTACATCTATCTTCGTTCCGAGTACCCCTATGCTTTTGATGTACTCAATCAAGCAATAGCAATTGCAGAGCAGGCTCAGTATCTCGGTGAAAATATTCAGGGCAGCGGAAAAACCTTCCACCTTGAAGTGCGTCTTGGCGCAGGGGCCTACATTTGTGGTGAAGAAACAGCCTTGCTGGAGAGCTTGGAAGGTAAACGCGGTATCGTGCGCTTTAAACCACCCATCCCTGCCTTGAAGGGTTTGTTTGGCCTCCCCACGATCGTTAATAACACCATTTCCTTTGCCTCTATACCCATCATTATGGACAAAGGTGGTGCGTTTTATAAAAACTTTGGAATGGGGCGTTCACGCGGCACCTTGCCTTTCCAGCTTGCAGGCAATTTAAAGCAAGGTGGCTTGGTAGAAAAAGCGTTTGGTCTTACCTTGCGTGAATTGGTTGAAGACTTTGGCGGGGGCTCAGCCAGTGGTCGCTCCATTCGTGCAGTTCAGGTTGGTGGACCCTTGGGGGCCTATGTGCCGCCTGAGCAGTTTGATACTCCGCTCGATTATGAATCTTATGTTGGGATCTCAGCGATGGTTGGGCACGGAGGCATTGTTGCCTTTGATGACACCGTAGATATGGCGAAGATGGCGCGTTATGCCATGGAATTCTGCGCCATTGAGTCTTGCGGAAAATGTACCCCTTGCCGTGTGGGATCCACCCGAGGGGTTGAGGTGGTCGATAAGATTATTGCTAACGATAACCGCGCAGCAAACATAGAGTTGCTGCGGAGTTTGTGCGACACGATGTTGAATGGCTCTCTTTGTGCGATGGGCGGTATGGCACCTTTTCCCGTTCTTAGCGCATTGAATCACTTCCCGGAAGATTTCGGTATCAATAAAAAGGAACTTGCAGCTTAAATTTAAGCTCAAATCTAAACATAAGGTTTCCCTTGATCGGGACGACCCATGCCGTAAAAGGAGATGCATCATGCAATCGAAACTAGAGCACGATTTTGGTACACCAGAGAGTCACGCTAAAGAGTCAGTTACGCTCACTATTGATGGTATGACGGTCACGGTTCCGGCCGGTACGTCCATCATGCGAGCGGCCTCAGGAGCGGGAGTTCAAGTTCCTAAGTTGTGCGCAACCGATAGCGTGGATCCTTTTGGTTCCTGTCGTTTATGTCTGGTTGAGGTGGAGGGTCGTCGCGGGTATCCCGCTTCTTGTACTACCCCTTGTGAAAACGGACTGAACGTTCGCACTCAAAGCCCCAAGCTGGCAGACCTGCGCAAAGGCGTGATGGAGTTGTATATCTCTGATCACCCCTTAGACTGCTTAACCTGTGCGACTAATGGTAATTGCGAACTGCAGGATATGGCGGGTACCGTAGGTTTACGCGAAGTGCGGTATGGATATGAAGGTCTCAATCATACCAAGAGCCAGAAAGACGAATCCAACCCTTACTTCACCTACGATCCTTCTAAATGTATCGTTTGCAGCCGCTGTGTCCGTGCTTGTGAAGAAGTGCAGGGTACCTTTGCACTGACCATTGAAGGCCGGGGTTTTGATTCTCGTGTTTCTGCCGGCATGGGTGAGTCCTTCATGGATTCTGAATGCGTGTCTTGCGGTGCTTGTGTTCAAGCCTGCCCAACCGCAACCCTGTCCGAAAAATCTATTATTCAAATGGGGCAACCCGACCACAGCGTGACCACTACCTGTGCATATTGCGGTGTGGGTTGTTCTTTCCGCGCTGAAATGCAAGGCAACCGTGTTGTGCGAATGGTGCCTTGGAAAGACGGTAAAGCCAACCATGGTCACTCTTGTGTAAAAGGTCGCTTTGCCTGGGGGTATGCCACACACCCTGATCGTGTTACCAAACCAATGGTACGCGACAAGATTTCAGATCCTTGGAAAGAAGTCTCTTTTGATGAGGCCATTCAGTTTGCTTCTGATAAATTCAAATCCATCCAAGCTCAGCACGGCCGTGATTCAATCGGCGGTATTACTTCTTCACGTTGTACCAATGAAGAAGTGTACGTCATGCAAAAACTGGTCCGTGCGGTGTTCCAAAATAACAACGTAGATACCTGTGCCCGTGTTTGCCATTCCCCCACGGGTTTTGGGCTTAAAGCAACATTAGGTGAATCAGCGGGTACCCAAGATTTTGATTCAGTCATGGATTCGGACGTGATCATTGTGATTGGTGCTAATCCTACAGATGGTCATCCAGTATTTGCCTCGCAGATGAAAAAACGGTTGCGTCAGGGCGCAAAGCTGATTGTCATCGATCCCCGCAGCACAGATCTCGTGCGTTCTGCCCATATTGAGGCACAGCATCACCTTAAATTACGTCCTGGTACTAATGTGGCGATATTGAATGCCTTGGGCCATGTCATCGCAACTGAAGGCCTAGTTAAAGAGGACTACATTGCATCCCGTTGTGATGTTGAGTCTTTTGAAAAATGGCGCAACTTTGTTTCACGTGAGAACAATTCTCCTGAGGCCCTTGAACCGGTTACTGGTGTGCCCGCAGATGAAGTTCGTAAAGCAGCGCGCTTGTTTGCTACAGGTGGAAATGGCGCAATTTATTATGGATTAGGTGTAACCGAGCATGCTCAGGGCTCTACAGCAGTGATCGGAATTGCTAACCTTGCTTTAGCGACTGGAAACATTGGTCGCCGTGGTGTTGGTGTCAATCCATTACGTGGCCAAAACAACGTGCAGGGCTCTTGTGATATGGGTTCTTTCCCTCATGAGTTGCCTGGCTATCGTCATGTTTCTGAAAAAGCAACACGAGAACTCTTCGGTAATGCATGGAATGTCACCATTCAGCCTGAGCCAGGTTTGCGTATCCCTAATATGTTTGAAGCTTCAATGGACGGTAGCTTCCGTGGCTTGTATGTGATGGGTGAGGATATTGTTCAGTCCGATCCTAATACTCAGCATGTCATTGCCGCGCTTGAGCAATTGGATTGCTTAGTCGTTCAGGATATTTTCTTGAATGAAACCGCGATGTACGCTCATGTATTCTTGCCGGGTTCTTCCTTCCTGGAAAAAGATGGTACCTTCACCAATGCCGAGCGTCGTATTTCACGCGTACGCAAAGTGATGCCACCTTTGTCTGGCCTCGGTGATTGGGAAGTCATTCAGAAAGTGGCGCAGACCATGGGTTATCCCATGAACTACAGCCATCCTTCTGAGATCATGGATGAAGTTGCGCGCTTAACGCCTACGTTTAAGGGCGTAAGCTATGAGAGCCTGGACCGGTTGGGAAGTATTCAGTGGCCTTGCAATGACGCGCATCCTGAAGGCACACCCACTATGCACATAGAAGAATTTACCCGTGGTAAGGGAAGGTTTATTTCCACGGAGTACATTGCTACGGATGAAAAAGTAACCAAGCGCTTCCCCTTAATCATGACGACGGGTCGTATTCTGTCTCAGTACAACGTGGGAGCACAGACCCGCCGAACCGCTAATGTGGCATGGCATTCGGAAGACCGAGTTGAAATCCACCCTGCCGATGCAGAAGATCGTGGAATTGGGGATGGCGATTGGGTAGGGATTACCAGTCGCGCAGGTGAGACTGTGCTGCGGGCTTTGGTTTCAGAGCGTATGCAACCGGGTGTGGTCTACACTACTTTCCACTTCCCTGAGTCTGGTGCCAACGTCATCACAACCGACAACTCTGACTGGGCAACGAATTGCCCTGAATACAAGGTGACAGCGGTGGAATTGACCAAGGTATCACAACCTTCGGAGTGGCAATCTAACTACAAGCGCTTTGCTGAGAAGCAGATCAACTTCTTGCATCAAGCTGAAGCAAAAGCCTAGGGCGGCCTGCGTTTCGCGTCAACCTTAAGGTAATTGTGATATGCCATTTGCTGGCTTAAATCCTCACCGGCTCTTCGCCGGTGAGCGTTGGAGCGAGGGGTTGCTAGAAGACCGGATGGATGCGGTCGCCGAAGAGACCCCTGTAGCCTTGATCTACAATGATCAACCGCATGTTGTGATGATGGCCTCCCCGCAAGATCTTGAGGATTTTGCAGTTGGCTTTAGCTTAAGCGAAGGATTGATTCAGCACGCCCAAGATATCGATTCGATTAAGCAACTGGATCACCCCGAAGGGATTGCGCTACATATTCGTTGCGCACCGAGTGCCTTGCAGGATTTAGGAGAGCGCAGACGCAATCTCACTGGTAGGACGGGTTGCGGCCTGTGTGGTGCAGAGACCTTGGCGCAAGCGATGCGCACACCTCGCCAAGTAGGAGAAGGATCCCACGTGGCGCCCCGAGCTCTTCAAAAAGCGCTAGAGCATTTAACAGGTGCACAGCCACTGAATATTTTGACGGGGGCAGTGCATGCTGCAGCCTGGTGTGATCCCCAAGGAAGCATTGTCTGCCTTCGTGAAGACGTAGGAAGACACAATGCAATGGATAAACTGATCGGAGTCAAAGCTCGAGCAGGTGAATCTTTTGCAGAAGGATTTTTGCTACTGACCAGTCGTGCAAGTTACGAGCTCATACTCAAGGCAAGTATGCTGAATATCGCCTTAGTTGTTGCAGTTTCTGCCCCGACAGGTCTGGCTATCCGAATTGCCGGAGAAGCCGGTATCACCCTCGCGGCTTTTCTTCGGAATGGCCGACACACTGTCTACACGCGACCTGATCGGTTGCACCCTGTCTCTTCACACTGAGAGTTTAAGCAATGGATATAGAAAATTTAGTTTATATGATCAATAAGATCGAATCTTTTTATCGCGCAGAGCCCGTTCAAGCGGATGCGGTTGAGGGAATTCGTAATCACGTCCGTCGTTTTTGGGAACCTAGAATGCGTAAA
>CAIPTD010000162.1 GCA_903867885.1 uncultured Ferrovum sp.
ATGAGCAAACCTTGCGCATGTTGGCGAGAGTGAAAGAACAGTATGTTCTTGCCATACAGGGGTATTTCCCTGAATCTGCAGGCGTAGAAACGCTGGTGAAGGCGCAAGGCATCAACGGCTTCTATGAAAGTGTAGAAGCTAGAAAAGCCTGTTGCCGTGTGCGTAAGGTGTTGCCCTTAAAACGCGCTTTGATGGGCCGCCGGGCTTGGATTACGGGTTTGCGTCGCGAACAATCACCCACTCGTTCAGAACTGGCCATTGAAGCCTGGGATGAAGATCATCAGCTCGCCAAGTGGAGCCCTTTGGCCGATTGGACTGAGGCTGAAGTCTGGGCTTACATCAAAGTCCACAAAGTACCTTACAACGCTTTGCATGACCAGGGTTTCTTAAGTATTGGTTGCGCGCCTTGTACCCGTGCGGTGCAAGAGGGGGAAGATGCGCGCGCCGGAAGATGGTGGTGGGAGCACCCAGATAGTAAGGAGTGTGGCTTGCACGTTGCTGGCTAAGCTCCTTGGCTAAAGTTACATTCCTAACCTAGCAAGCAAGCGCCAATGTCCCAAAGAAAAAGCCCGCTATAAGCGGGCTTTTTAAACTCATCGCACGATCAAGTGCGACTTGATATTCCAAGTTTTATTATTTTAACTTGGTTTCTTTGTAAGCAACATGCTTGCGAGCGACAGGATCAAATTTCATGATTTCCATCTTTTCAGGCATCGTTTTTTTGTTCTTGGTGGTGGTGTAAAAGTGACCGGTACCCGCCGAAGACTCTAATTTAATTTTATCGCGCATTTTCTTGGGTTCCTAAATTAAGCGCTTAAAGCCTGTTCGCCCAATTCGGCGAGCACAACTTCGATGCCTTTCTTGTCGATCAAACGCAGGCCAGCGTTAGAAACGCGCAAGCGAATCCAACGGTTCTGGCTTTCAAGCCAAAAACGACGATATTGCAGGTTGGGTAAGAACCGGCGTTTGGTTTTATTGTTTGCGTGGGAAACATTATTGCCCGACATGGGCTTTTTCCCGGTAATCATGCAGACGCGAGCCATGGGCTTGCTCCAGTAATAAATTGACTATATAAGAAGTAAACAAGTGCTTGGTGATGCATTTAGCCCACTAGAATGACATGAAAGCGCCTCAAAATCAAGTACCAAATTAGGCCGTTTCAAATTAGGTTGCGCCTTCTGCAATGAGGCTTTCAGCAGGAATGCCAAGACCAACCTGTCCCTGGGCTGGACTTTATCAATGCTTGTTGCTGATAGGTCAATGAAGATTTACATGTCTCTTAGTTGAGCAGTCCGCGCTCGGCGAAAGAGATAGCTTCGCCATGACCCACTACAAAATGGTCCAAAACCTTGATATCGACTGCTGCTAGGGCCGTGCGCAGTGCTTGTGTAAGAATACGATCGGCTTCACTGGGTTCAGCTACCCCTGATGGATGGTTATGGGCCAGGATCACGGCCGCGCAATTAAAGTACAAGGAGCGTTTTACCACCTCGCGGGGATAAACACTGGTCTGTGTGAGCGTACCTTTAAATAACTCTTCGGCACAAATGACGCGATGCTGGCTGTCTAGAAATACCGCCATAAAGACTTCTGCTTGTCGTTGTTGAAGGGTTAAACGAAGGTAGTCTCGCACCGCTTGAGGAGAACGCAACACATCACGCACTTCGGCTTGTTCCCGCAAAGTCCGCTTCGCGAGTTCAAAGCCTGCCCGTAAACTTGCATAGCGAGCTGGCCCCAAGCCGCTTTCAATACATACCTCTTGAGGTGGGGCAGCAAACAATGCACTCAGGCTGCGAAATCGGTTTAACAGAGACTGGCTAATCTCAAGGGCGTCTCGTCTAGCGTCTCCTGAACGCAAAGTAAGTGCAATGAGTTCGGCATCACTGAGGGCATCAGGCCCATGACGAAATAATTTTTCTCGGGGGCGGTCAGCAACGGGCCAAGCAAGTAGTTTCATGAAGGGTTTCTCCAAAATTAAGGGCAGCAGTGAATGCATTAGCGAGATAAGGTGATATTTTTACGCCCATCAGTTCGGTTTTTGCGTATCAAATAAGCGAGCTAATTTGGTTAAGGCCAACATTTGCTTGACCAACACTTTGTTCAGCATCCAAGTACAATTCATTCCCTTATGCATAAAATCGCAATAAAACATCTTTTGTTGGGAGTGACAGGCGGAGTTGCAGCCTATAAGGCTGCGGAATTCGTGCGCCTAGCCCTTAAAGCCGGAATAGAAGTCCGTGTGGTGATGACCGATGCGGCAACCCGCTTTGTGGGCCCTGAAACCTTTCAGGCATTGACTGGGCAGCTTGTTTATACGGATGCATGGGATGAACGTGTGCCTAATCGTATGCCCCATATTTCGCTCACCCGATGGGCTGATGCGTTGCTAATTGCACCTGCTTCGGCAGACTTTATTGCTCGCGCAGCGGCTGGGATGGCGGATGATTTGCTGGCAACATGCGCAGTTTCTAGGGATTGCGCGATGTTGGTCGCCCCTGCTATGAACCGGGAAATGTGGGATCACCCTGCCACTCAACGCAATGTGCAGACCCTCAAAAATGATGGAGTCATGATTTTGGGGCCCGCTCAGGGTGATCAAGCCTGCGGTGAAACAGGCTTTGGACGCTTGTTAGAGCCACAAGAATTACTGGATGCGTTGCTTTCCATTGAGCTCGTTAAACGTCACCCCACAAGCGCTGGAAGTAACGTGTTGCTCTCAGAGCAAGCACCCTCCAATACCGCTTCACATTTTGGTGCGCTGGCGGGTAAGCATGTATTGGTCACCGCAGGCCCCACCTTTGAGCCAATTGATCCTGTTCGCGGGATTACCAATGGCAGCTCCGGAAAAATGGGTTACGCCGTGGCGGCTGCCTGTGCAAAGTTGGGCGCGCGTGTAACCTTGGTTTCAGGTCCCGTATCGCTGCCTAATCCTCAAGGATGTGATCGCATTGCGGTGATGACGGCTGCTGACATGCATCAAGCGGTCATGGCACACGCTTCACAGGCCGATTTGTTTTTTGCGGTTGCGGCCGTGGCGGATTACACACCGGAAGCGCCCGTTGATCAAAAAATCAAAAAAACGGACGATTCACTAATATTAAAGCTCCTGCCCACACGTGATATTTTAGCGGATGTCGCTGTTTTGCCGAATGCCCCTTTCTGTATTGGCTTTGCAGCTGAAACCCACGATCTAGAACGTTTTGCGCGTGAGAAACGATCCCGGAAAGGGATACCGGTGATTGCAGCTAATCTTGCTCAATCAGCAATTGGTGCCGATCACAACACCCTTTGGGTTGCCGACGATCAGGGCAGCGTCACGCTGGGCCCTCTTCCCAAAAATGACTTGGCCGAGCAGTTGGTACGCCATGTGATCGCCATCATTCAGCGTCATTCATAACCCCCTAATTTGTTCATTTCATCGTTGGAGCATTGTGTTCTATGCAGAACCTGCAAGTAAAAATTCTTGATGAGCGCATGCGCGATCAATTACCCGCTTACGCCACCAGCGGTTCAGCAGGCCTTGACCTACGAGCCTGTATTGATAATGAAATACCTATTGAACCTGGTACAACGCATCTTATTCCTACTGGGCTATCGATCTATATAGGCGACCCAGGCTATGCCGCCATGATTTTGCCGCGCTCTGGTCTGGGCCATAAAAATGGAATTGTTTTAGGTAATTTGACGGGTTTAATTGATTCCGATTATCAGGGGCCTTTGATGGTTTCTATGTGGAACCGAGGGCAACACAGCTTTGTTTTGAAACCCTTTGAGCGCATTGCGCAGCTCATTGTGGTTCCGGTGGTGCAAGTCGCACTTCAGGTGGTGGAAGAATTTGAACAGAGTGAGCGCGGTGTAGGTGGATTTGGAAGCACGGGGCGGGCATGAGTAGTGCCATTTTGTTGTTTGCGCATGGGGCCCGCGATCCTGCATGGGCACTGCCATTTAAGGCGATTCAAACAGCAGTCGCTGCTGCTTCGCCTGATCAGAAAGTGGAATTGGCTTATTTGGAACTCATGACGCCATCGCTGCCTGATACTGCTGAAAAGCTCATCGCAGAGGGCGTTAATTCGATCACCGTTGTGCCTTTATTCATGGCTCAAGGTGGGCACCTAAAAAAAGATTTACCGGTGCTTCTGGATAGTTTGCGTACTCAACACCCCAATGTGTGTGTCACGCTCACTTCTGCTATCGGAGATGTCCCTGAATTGACCCAAGCCATTGCCAAGTGGGTGGTGAGCGTTGCTGGCTAAACGTTCCAACAGAGGTTTACGACGACCAAAAAGCTGATTGCCGATTTGGGAGTTGTGTGCGCTCTTATCCGTGTTCATGGTGTCTTCTGTTTGGCAGACTTTGCTAATCGAGCGGCATAGTCATCCAGATCACCATCAAAGGGAATGACTTGGCCATTTTCAATTAGCAGCAAATCATCCACGGCTGAACGCACTAATTGTCGATCGTGAGAAACTAAAATCACAGCACCTTCATATTCTTGCAGCGCAAAAGTCAAGGCATCGCGCATGGTCATATCGAGGTGGTTAGTCGGTTCATCCAAGATCAACAAATTGGGGCGGGTCCAGCAAATCAGAGCAAGCGCTAGGCGTGCACGTTCGCCACCAGACAATCCCTCGGCAGGGGTATCAACCCGTTCACCACTAAATTTAAATCCACCTAGGAAGTCTCGCAAGTTTTGTTCGCGCGCCTTTCCATCAATACGTTTTAGAAGTAATAAGGGACTGGCTTTGCCATCAAGTGATTCCAATTGATGCTGGGCAAAGTACCCAATTTGCAGCCCTCGCCCCTCTACACGTTCTCCGCTCAAAGGCGGTAAGTCACCCGTCATGAGTTTAACCAGCGTGGATTTACCGGCCCCATTTCGGCCCAACAAACCAATTCGCGCACCGGGCATGAGTGTGAGTTTAACGAAATCAAGAATGGGTTTCTTTTCGTCATAGCCCGCAACGCATCTATCGAGCACCAATAGAGGGGAAGGGGCACCCGACGGGAGGGGGAAGCTAAATTCAAAGTCTTGATCTGCACGAACCGCAGCAACTGTGCCCAGTCTCTCAAGGGCCTTAATCCGACTTTGTGCTTGGCGGGCCTTGGTGGCCTTAGCTCGGAAGCGATCAATATAGCTTTGCAAGTGCGCGGCCGCACGTTGCTGTTTTTCAAACATGGATTGTTGAGCAGCGAGTTGCTCTGCGCGAGTGCGCTCAAAGCGTGTGAAATTGCCGCTATAGGTGGTGAGTTTACCGTTTTCAACTTGCCAAACTTGATTGACCACTGCATCTAGAAAGTCACGATCGTGGGCAATCACCAGTACAGTCCCTGGCCATTCTTTTAAGTAAGTTTCTAGCCAAAGAACGGCATCTAGATCTAAGTGGTTGGTGGGTTCATCAAGTAGTAATAGATCCGATCGGCACATCAGTGCCTGAGCCAAGTTCAAACGCATCCGCCAGCCGCCAGAGAAACTAGCTACTTCGCGTTCGGTAGCCTCAGTGTCAAAGCCTAATCCTGCCATCAGGCGCTGAGCGCGCGCTGGGGCGGCATAGCCATCAATGGCGCCAAAGCGCTCATAGAGTTCAGCGATGATATTGCCGTCATCTTCATGTTCGAGTGCTGTTTGGATTTCCCGATATTCACGATCTCCATCCAATACAAAATCGACAGCCGTGCAGGTGAGAGCAGGCGTTTCCTGAGCAACGTGGGCAACCACCCAGGCACCAGGGATTTCTACGCTCCCACTTTCAGGTAAAATTTCGCCGCGTAATAATGCAAATAGGCTAGATTTCCCGCAGCCATTTGCCCCAACTAATCCTGCTTTGTGGCCAGGAAAAAGTTGCGCTTGTGCGCCGGTCAGCAATCTTCGACTGCCGCGTGCTAGAGAAACTTCACGCAAACTGAGCATTCATTATCCTTAAGGGTGTTGTCCATCTAAAACGCGCAGATGCGCAAATTCTTCAGGAGTGTTTGCATTCGCAAAATAAATTTCTTGTGCCTCTCCCAAATCAATGTCAGAGGCGTTAATGTGTTCCCACCAATCCATCACGCGTCGTTGGCCTTTGTCTAAAAAAACACTTAATTCAGACAAGCAGGATTGATGTATCGCGCAGCAAACAGGATGGAAATGCGGCCCGCAGCGCGTATAGATTGCACTTGCAGTAGTTGGTTTTTTGTTCCACAACTCCCAGATCAAATCTTTTGTGAGCGCTGGATTATCGCAGGGTATGGCGAATAGCCAAGAAGTTTTTATGGCTTTCAGTCCTGCTTCAAGGCCGGCTAAAGGGCCTTGAAAGCCTTCTCTAAGGTCAGATACGGTGACTAAACCATCCGCCGCATAGCGTTCCAAATTACGATTGGCGCTTACGATAATGGGAAGACCTAAAGCCCGAAATCGATCAGCCGCATGGATTGCTAAGTTATGGTCGCCCCAAGGAAGAAGTCCCTTATCCAGACCATTCATGCGCGCTCCCTGCCCGCCTGCTATAACAAGCCCAGTACAGTCAGATATTGCTGTTTTCAAAGGGTGACTTCCTCGCCTAAAAATCCGCCACTTTGATGGGCCCATAGTCGGGAATATAAGCCATTCAGCTGGAGTAGAGAGGCATGATCGCCTACTTCTACAATCCTACCTTCATCCATCACTACTAAGCGATCCATGGCTGCAATGGTAGACAAACGATGGGCAATAGCGATGACTGTTTTGCCTTCCATGAGTTGGGATAGGCTATTTTGAATGACCGACTCTACTTCGGAATCCAGAGCGCTGGTGGCCTCATCCAATAGTAGGATTTTTGCATCCTTAAGTAAGACGCGCGCTAAAGCGATTCGCTGGCGTTGACCGCCTGAAAGCTTCACGCCGCGCTCTCCTACGTGAGCATCGAAACCCCTGCGCCCTTTTGCATCAACTAATTGACTAATAAAAGATGTGGCTTCTGCTCTTTCGGCGGCACGGATTAACTCAGCTTCGCTGGCATCTGGGCGGCCATAGAGAATGTTGTCTCGAACAGATCTATGAAGCAAGGAGGTGTCTTGGGTCACCATACCAATTTGCGCACGGAGGCTTTCTTGGGTGACGTTAGAAATGTCTTCTCCATCAATTAGAATTCGGCCACCTTGAAGATCGTAAAAGCGAAGTAATAAATTAACGAGTGTGGATTTACCCGCCCCCGAGCGGCCCACAAGTCCTATTTTTTCCCCGGGGTGGATATGGAGATTGAGAAAATCAAACACTTTTCTACCGTATTGATCTAGTTCGCCATAATTGAAGCACACGTCCTCAAACCGCACATCGCCATGCGAAACTTTTAAGGGTTTTGCCAGAGGGTCATCGACGACTTTGGGGGGGCGGGCTAGGGTGTTCATACCGTCTTCTATCACGCCCATGTTCTCAAAGAGTCCTGCCATTTCCCACATCACCCAGTGTGATAACCCGTTGAGCCTCAAAGCCAAAGCAGTAGCTGTGGCCACCGCGCCCACGCCTACATCGCCTTGGGCCCATAACCACAATGCGATGAAAGTGGTACAGGAAATCAACAGCATGCTGAGGGTATGGTTGGTGATTTCTAAACCGCTGACAAGGCGCATCTGACCATGCACGGCACCAATGAATTCTTTCATCGCACCACGCGCGTAATCTGCTTCTCGTGCTGAATGAGAAAAGAGTTTGACAGTACTGATATTGGTATACGCGTCGGTGATTCGCCCCGTCATCATTGATCGGGCATCAGCTTGCTGCTTGCCGACTTCTGCCAGGCGAGGCACAAACCAAATAATTGCAAAGATATACAGGGTCAGCCAGCCGATCAAAGGTAAGAGAAGTAGGGGGTGAAAGCTCCCCACAACTAAACCCAGGGTGAGGAAATAGGTGCCTACAAATACAAGAATATCTGTGAGACTAAACCAAAAATCTCTGACAGCCAATGCCGTTTGCATCACTTTCGCAGATACACGCCCTGCAAATTCATCCTGATAGAAAGCAAGGCTCTGCCCTAGCATCAGTCGATGAAAATTCCATCTCAATCGCATGGGGTAATTACCGGCCATGCCTTGGTGTTTGATCAAGGTATGGAGCGTGACCAGACCTATACTAGAAAATAAAAGACTAAAAAAAAGAATAAGAGGAGTGCGACCATCCGCCCATAAACGTGCGCGTGGAAGTGAGGTGAGGGTATCTACCATCCATCCCAGCATTTGAAATAGACCTGCCTCAAAAGCACCGATGATTCCACTCAGAATGGTAAGAATCATCAAATGCATTCTCAGCCCTTCCGTACCGGCTAACAAAAAAGCAAAAAAGGTATTGGGAGGGACGCGAGGAGGCGAATCGGGATATGGGTTGAGCAGGTTTTCGAAGAAGCGAAGCACAATCAGATCGTCGACTAAAACCACCATTATCCGGTGTTTCTTAACCTTATGCGGAAATCCTGCTGCGGCGCGGGATTAACTTATGAGGGATAGGGTATTTAATCGCTTGACAGTTAGGGTAAATTGCTTTTCGAAAAACTTTTTTTCTACTTAAAACAGGAACGGAATCAACTGACTAAGTATTTCAGAGTGAAACGAAACTTTCCATATTTTGTAATGGATTTACTTCATTATAGTAAAGCTTGAGGTGTGCTAAAGACACCCCGTTTACTGGAGAAATGTGATGGCTACAAATGTTGGGAAGTCCCATGCAATGGGTTTTAATTCGATTCTTGGCTCAACTATTACAGGCTTGTTGTTGATCGTATCGATTGCAACCACCGTAAATGGATTAACTGGTGCGATCGCAGTGGTGATCACTACCTTGATGTTTGCAGGGTTTGTATCGACCATATTTTTATCGCATACCGTTCGGGATTGGCTCAATTCTCATAGTTTGGCAGAGCGTTTCAGTCACCATAAAACACAAAGCGAAGAACTCACCAAGGCAGATTGAGTAAACGGATAGTTTCTGCTTCTCAGTTTTAAGTTTGGCGATAATCGGTCGTAAAGCGTAATGTGGACTTAAGTGGGTGGTCCCTTCGCAATAAGATGTTTGAATAATATTGCCAAATAGTTCACACAAATGGCTCGATAACGCTCGACTACGTCAGAACGTTGGGTTGGAATACATTCAGTACGATTTCAACTGTGATACACGATTCATTACCGAGCTTAATCTTTGCTGAGGAGCGAAATTATGGAGCGCAAACCGACTCACATTCAAACCTGTCTGATCGCGCTGGGCGCCATCATGATGTTATCCAGTGGTTCAGTTTTCGCTATGGATCGGGATGATGGAAATGCAACAGATACCATCAATCCCTATTCTCCTCGTAAGGAGCATCATTACCGATACGGTGTGATTGGTACTCGTGAAACCCATGAAAAGATGAGGACTTGGTCTTCATCCAATCACCCATCGCACAGCGGTGTGACGAGCGGTAAGTTGAAAGGAGCGGAGGCTGCGGCCGCCTCTCTTGCAGCAGCAAGCGCATCTAATACGCTCAGCTTCAATGGAGGAATCAATGGCGTGGGCGTAACCAGCGGAACTCCTCGTGTTTACCTTGTGTTTTGGGGAAGTCAGTGGGGTACATCAGGCACAGATGCCAGCGGAAATGTCACCTTATCGGGGGATCCTAAGAGCGCTGCCCCTTATTTGCAAAAACTCTTTAAGGGCTTAGGGACCAATAATGAGCTTTGGTCCGGCACCATGACCCAATACTGTGATGGGCCTTTGGTTGCGGCAGGCTCAACCAGTTGTCCAGCAGGTGCCCCTCGCGTGGGCTATCCCAGCGGTGGAGCCCTTGCAGGAGTGTGGGTCGATACCTCCTCTGTTGCTCCGGTTGCCGCAACAGCAGCCCAGATCGCAACTGAAGCAGTCAATGCCGCTTCTCATTTTGGAAATACGACTGCCGCCTCTAATCGCTACGTTCAATACATTATTGTTTCACCCACAGGAACGAAGCCCGATGGGTTCAACACGCCCACTGGTGGGTTTTGTGCCTGGCACGACTTTACAGGTGATACCGGGCTGGCTACTTCTGGGTTGACTGCATTTGGCAATATTGCTTTTACGAATATGCCTTACGTAACGGATGCGGGTGCGAGTTGTGGACAAAACTTTGTCAGCTCAGCGCTTGATGGTTTTTCGCTCGTCGCAGGTCATGAGTATGCTGAAACGGTAACAGATCAATTCCCTGGAGGGGGTTGGATCAATAACACGGGCTCCACATCTAACGGTATGGAAAACGGAGATGAATGTTCTTGGATTAGTTCGGGCCAAGGAGCCAGTGCATTGGTAGCGATGTCTACCGGTACATTTGCAATGCAGAGTACTTGGTCTAATGATACGAATCGTTGCGATCTCACACACCCCATTGTGGCCAGCTTAGGTGGTGGGATCCCCACCGCAGGTTTTAGTTTCTCGGCCAATAAACTCATTGTTTCATTCACTGATACCTCCACCGATGCGGGTGGTGTCATTGGGACGTATGCTTGGACGTTTGGCGATGGTGGTACTTCAACGAGCGCAAGTCCTTCACACACCTACTCTGCTGCAGGATCGTACAGCGTGACCGAGACTGTCACTGACAACGCTAACCATTCATCCAGTTCTAAAGTTTTAGTTGTTACGGTTAGCGCCGGAGGCGGCACACCTGTTGCAAACTTCACAACAAGTTTAAGTGGCTTGACAGCAAGTTTCACTGATCAATCTTCTGACACAGGGGGCACGATCGGATCTTATGCTTGGAACTTTGGCGATGGTTCAACGAGCACCTTAGCAAGCCCTAGCCATAGTTATGGTTCGGCAGGCACTTACACCATCAGTGAAATTGTTAAGGACAGCGTGAGTGGATTAAGCAGTACTAAAACCTCTGTCATCACTTTAACTTCTGGTTCGCAGTTGCTAGGCAATACTAGCTTTGACACAAGCACTGCCGCCCCTTGGACGATGACTGCAGGTGTACAGTGCACGAATACAAGCTGTCCTGGGCAAGTAGCGCATTCTGGTGTTGGATTCGCTTGGTTGGATGGGTATGGGGTTGCGCATACTGATTCAGTCGCGCAAACAGTCACTATTCCTAGTGGAAAATTGGCTGCCACCTTATCTTTTTACCTTCGCATCAATACCAAAGAAAGAGGCAATGTCGTTCACGATACCTTGGCTGTTCAGGTACTCAATTCAAGTGGTGTTGTTCTCTCTACGCTCGCTACCTACTCTAATGTTAACGCTGCACCAGGATATGTTCTAAAAACGCTAGACATGAGTGCTTACATAGGAAAGTCAGTCATTCTGAGGTTTGTTGGTACAGAGGACGCTTCGTTGCCTACCTCCTTTGTGCTGGATGACGTTACCTTAACAGTGCATTAATCGATAAAGGGTGAGGCAAATGATTAAGCAAGAGGATTTTTTTACAAAGGTTTCTCAATTTCTCTTGCTTGTAGTGCTGAGTTTGTTTGCCTTCACCGCTGCTTGGTCTGCACCTGATCATGCCGAGATCGCACCAGTCAAAACACACATCATTCTGCCTAATCCATCGTTAACGTTATTTCCTGACACGGTTCAGATTCTCGCTGGAACACAAATCAAACTGACGGCAAAGCCTTCGGGTGGGGAGGCCATATTATTTTCGTTGGACTGGAGTATCAATGAGGGTGAGAGCGGTGGGCGCATCGAGGCTGGGGCCCGCAATAGCGAGGGTGCTTTCGAGGCCACTTACTTTGCCCCCACCTCAGGATTAGGGCCTTACCATATTCAAGCTAAGTTGCATGAATACCCCTCTGTAACAGCAGGGTCTATCGTTTATATCGTTCCCGCTCAATAGGCATTGTTAGCGGAGTTGATTGTGCCAATATCTTTCAAGCGCGCTAGCGAGCAACTGAATCACTAAAGCCATTAAGGCGCTAGGGACTGCCCCAGCTATGAGTAGGGCAGGATCATTGACCGCAAGCCCGCCCACGATGCGCTCACCTAAACCGCCCGCTCCCACAAATGCAGCCAATGTTGCACCACCTACATTGATGATCGCTGCAGTGCGAATACCAGACAGAATACTGGGTCGAGCAACCGGAAGTTCAACGTAAAATGTTCTCTGAAACCACGGTGATCCCAGGGATATGGCGGATTCACGCAAGTTTCGATCAATCCCCTGAAATGCAGATTGGGTTGCTTCAACAATAGGGAGCATGGCGTAAAAAAATAAAGTAATGAGAGCGGGTATATTTCCGATTTGCCCACTCATCGCGATCAAAAGTGCGAGTAAAGCAAGCGCTGGAATTGTTTGCAGAAGCCCCACAATCCCTAAACTAACTTGCCCAAACGCGGGGAAACTCGCACCCGCAATCCCTAAGGGAATACCCACAAAAGAAGCGGCAACAACGGGCCCCATCACCAAAATAAAATGTTTTAGGGTTAAGTTCGCTTCTTCTTCTGAAAAAATAAGTTTGAGTGACCGCTCAGTAAGACTTTGATTTTGATAAAGAAGGGAGCCGAGATTGGGTTGGGGTGGTTTGTTTTGTATGCCGGCTAGTAATTCTTTTGCTGATTCAGCCGGTGTGTGATGCTCAAGATCAACACGTGCATTCGCTTTGCTCATTTGCGTTGGTGAGATCAGATTCTGAAGGCCCAATATAGCCTGCCATTCTTTGGGGTGAAGGCGAGGAGTCTCAAGCCTAAAAAGCAACACGGCAGAGTAGGGCGGTAGTACGTTCAGATTATCTTGCAATAGTACGAGGCGGTCTTGGGTGATTCGGGCGTCAGTGGTATAAGCATCTGTTGCGTCAATGACTCCAGTACGCAGTGCATCATAAGCCAGACCATGCTCCATTGCATGCGGTGACAGTTTTGCTAAATCATAGCTTTGTGCGATCACAGGCCAGCCATCGGGACGCTGCAAGAATTCTGAGCTTAAACCTAGTTGCAGATCTGGATGATTGCGTAAGTCAGCAAGGTTACTCAACTTAAGACGTCTTGCAGTTTGTTCAGATACTGCAATGGCATAGCCATTATTGAATCCAAGAGGAACCCCTATACCTAATCCAATTTTACTCAGAGGTTCTTCTAGATCATTCAACGAAACAAGGCTTGCATCTTTTAGAATCTCTCGTGCAATTGTGCCGGTATATTCCGGGTAGATATCGATAGCGCCTGAATTGAGAGCGTTGAGAACAATGGCTGTATTACCGAGTCCTGCTAGGTGTATGGCTAAGCCCGTTGTGTTGGCCTGTTGCGTAACAAGTTCTCCAAGAATATAAGACTCGGTAAACCGCTTAGAACCAATCTTAAGGGGACTGACTGTTTGTGCCTGTGTATAAAAGCTGAACAGGCTTGTGATGAGCACTGCAAGGCTGAGCCATTTTTTCAAGGGATGAACCTGACCCGTCGCAGAATCACTTTTCCTTGATTCCAATCGCAATCAAAGTCCAATAAATAAGCTCAGATTCAAGTGAAATATCATGAAGTGATTTCATCACAGACCTTCATTCTTTATGCGCTTGGATTTCTATTAGTATCTCGTTTCTTCTCAAAAACGGTAGGCTCCAAGGTGGGTTGTATCGCGCGAGTTGAGGCAAATTAATGGGCTTGAGCTTTTTCTTATCGAGCCATTCCATTAAAAATTGTACTTTTTCGCTCACCTTCTCTGTTCCATTAAAGCCCGTATAGTTGAGTACAGCAAAACGTTTTGCTGGAACTTGTCTGAGTTGAACGGATGGATCTGTCGGTTTTGGCAGGGTTTCAAGAGTGAATTGACTGGGCATAACAAACTGAACCCTCCAGGTTTTGGCCTTTTGGAAGTCGGATCCGGTTATCTCCTGAGGTTCAACAGTGACAGGAACGGTCATCGCGATTTTCTCGCTGGAACCAAGAGATACATTTTCAGATGGGATGGTCATTGATGGAGTTTGACCGATTGCAAGCTTGGTGTTTTTCCCAAAAATGTAGCCTGCTATTAAGCGAAACCCCCTGCTGGATGCCGTAGTCATATCTCCATCCACCATGACTTCGGCTACGATCATCGGGGCGTACTGTCTGATTTCAAATTCCTCAGATTTTTCTATTACTTCATAGGAGGGTTCCTCAATCGCCATTGCCGTTGTCCCATATATCCAAGCTGAAACCAGGATCAAAAAAGTAAGGAGTATATAAATGGTTGCTTTACGCTTCACCTGCTTTTACCTTTGCTTCATAACTAGGAAAGTCAATGAGCCCTTCATTTGCGGCCCGTAATTGGTCTTCGGTTGAAATCGAGTCTTGAACAATATCGATGCGTTTCCAAGCCGGCATGGGTGTCACTTCGCATACGCCAGGCACATACTTAGATGTCTCTATTTTTTTATAAGTGTGAATGTATCGAGGGCAATTTTGCCAAATCTTCTTGATGGTCACAAAAACCAGGTATTGAGCTTCGGGGTAGTCTGCTAACAGAGCATGGTTTCTCTCATAGTGTGCAGTTCCTTGGACCCGTAGTCTGTGCGGTGTTTGGAAGTCAATGAACAGCAAACCTACCTTGCCTTGGCCCACTATATTGCCCAGAGAATAGAACATGCCATTTCCGTCATAGCCTGGAAATACAAGGGTGGTGGCATCGATTGCTTTAACAAATCCAACTGGCCCACCTTTGTACGAGACGGTTGGCATGCCTTCAGGATCAACAGTTGAAAGAAAGAACAGATCTCGAGATGAAATGAAAGCAATTTCATCATCGGCCAATGTGTCATGCGCGATACCTTGATCCATTAAAGCGCCCATGCGGGTGGTACCAAATTCTTCCTGTAAGGCAAGGTGTTCAGCGGAGTAGAGTGAAGGCATATTTTTCCTCATCAAAAAGTAATTATTGTTTTAATCATGAATGAAATGCTAATGACTATTTTTGATCCAGCCAAGTTGTTGAAGGCAAGTATCGCGGGCACTCAATTGAATTTCGTCATGGCACGCATTAGAAGCAGGGATGACCGCAGGTCTGCAAGTGGTCACGCCATTGCTGGTGGAGCAATTTGTTGCAACACTCGCCCCTGTGTTGGAGCACACATTGCTCATAGTGTTATAGGTGCACTCAGATAAATCATGTTTCCAGTCTTTAGCGGGGTCAGGGTGAGTCCATGTTGTGGTGGAGCACCCGTAAAGACTGACAATCACAGCTAGGATGCCTATTGAGTTAAAGCTTTTGAGATTTTGCTTTTCAAGCATGGCTAACCTAACGAGAGGATCGAATCTCAATCATACTCGTTTAAGTAATAAGTAATAATTTTGATGGGCGTACTCAGTTGGTATCCATTCGCTCAGCGATTCAACAGTGGCCTGAATAGTATTCCCTAATGGCCACTACACAGGCCCAAAAACAAAAAAGCCCCGAAAGTGATTTCGAGGCCAAGTACTTGGATTTATTGGTTGCGGGGGTAGGATTTGAACCTACGACCTTCGGGTTATGAGCCCGACGAGCTGCCAGACTGCTCCACCCCGCGTCCGAATCCAACTAAGACCAAGATTATGGCCTCTTTATAGGTTAACGTCAATTTTAATGACGGTTTTGATGACTGAGCGTTCTTTGCATAGGACTTAATCCGTATCGATAGAGAAACGGCCAAACGGCGCAGGGCGACCCTGGCCGTCGTCGTAGCCTTCGGGGTGATTGCTCATGGTCTGGTGTTTGGGGGACTCTGCGTTGCGCAATTGTCGAAGGGGGGCAGCAAGATCAGTTGCATACCTATTTCTGAACCGGATGTTTTCTGGGTAGGGAATCACCTCGGGAACTTCTCCTGATTGCAGGCTAGACTGAATAATCTTCCATTCTTCTGCTGAAAATAGATCATCGTGTTGTTGTTTGAATATTGCGCGTGCACGCGGATCGGTGAGCAAGAAGGTCTCGAACTCCTCTGGAAAAATATCGTTGGGATTAATGGAATACCAGGGTTCTGCTGCCATCTCGTCTTCTTCATTGCGAGGAGCAGGAATACGACGGAAATTGCAATTGGTGATGTAGTCAATCTCATCGTAGTCATAAAAGATGACACGGTTGTAGCGCGTAACGCCGAAGTTTTTGAACAAGAGATCTCCTGCAAAAATATTGGCTTTGGCGAGTTCTTTTACTGCAAGGCCATATTCGTTTAAAGCATGGGTGCGTTGATCATCATTGGCTTTATCAAGATAAATGTTCAAAGGCACCATTCGCCGCTCGATATAAAGGTGGCGTAGCACGATGGTATGTTCATCTTCTTCAAGAAGCGAAGGGGCAAGGTCTCTTAATTCTTTAAGCAGCTCCTGACTAAATCGTGACTTTGGAAATGCAACATTGGAGTATTCCAAGGTGTCAGCCATACGGCCTACACGGTCATGTCTTTTGACCAATTGATATTTGGCCTTGACTTGCTCACGGTTAATTTGCTTGGGTGGTGCAATAACATCTTTGATGACTTTAAACACGTAGGGATAAGAGGGGAGGGTGAATACCGCCATGACCAGGCCTTTGATGCCCGGTGCAATCACAAAGTCATCGGTAGAGTGCGCAAGATGATGAAGGAAGTCACGGTAGAAGAGCGTTTTGCCTTGCTTTTGCAAACCTAAAATACTGTAGAGCTCGGCTTTGGATTTGTTGGGCAGTAGGGTGCGGAGAAAGGTGACATAAGCCGAAGGCACTTCCATATCCACCATGAAATAAGCACGACTTGAGTTCAACATTACAGCGAGATGCTCGGCTTCAAGTAACACGGTATCGATGTAAAGTTTCCCCACTTGGTCTTGCATGATTGCGATCACAAATGGGTGGCTTTGGCTGCCGTTGATGACCTTTCCGATCAAGTAAGCAGAGGTATTCCGAAAGAACAGGCTAGAGAGAATTTGAATTTGATGATTGGCCTCCAGCACTAACGGTGAAGGAAGAAGGTCGCGCCATCGGCGAATAAGTCTTCTTAGATCGCGTTTGAGATCTTGAAAGGGGAGTTGTAAACCGAAGTCGGTGATGACGTCATGAATGCTTTGGCGGAGGCCTGATTTAAGTGGGTAGTAGCAGCGATAAGCGGGGGGGTCGGAAGGAATATGCTCGGTCGATACCCCTGGTCTTACAAAAATAAAATCATTATTGAAGTAAGTGCGGTGCAGAATTTTGCAGCACACTGAGTTGAAAAAACTTTCTGCAAGCTCAGGTTGTTTGTGTTCAATCAGGAGGCAAATGTATTCAAGTTTAATGAGCTGCCAAGTTTCCCCATCTAAAGCGCCTGCGCTAAATTTGGTTTCGAGTTCTTCTGTGGCTTCAACCACCCGTTGATCATAAAACGCGATTCGTTCGGTTGTGGCTTGTTGGAGTTTGAGCCACTCACGGGTTTCCCATAGTCTCCTCGCTTCTTGGCTTGCTGCGCGGAATAAACGGTAATGTTTGTTAAACCCTTCAAGCAAAACGGTGGCCACTTCGCGCGCAATTTCTCTTCTAGCTAGTGCGCCACCAGCAGTTTTTTGAGTGTTTGGGTTGAGGGTTGAGTGTGTCATGGATTCTTATCCTACTCCAGGATAGCCAAGGCGCAAGTCTTACATCGCTTAGAAAATAATTTGCCATCGTTACGGGGTTTGTAATATCGTTTGGACTTAAGCAACGTCAATGGTGCCTAACAGTTGTCTGGCTGTTGGGTTAAACGGGAAGATGGTGCGCAGTTCATTCTGCAATGCCATCACTGCCCTCGCAACGGTAATTGGGAGTAGCAATCGGCAACATGCCACTGGGGAAACCTGGGAAGGCGCTGGTTGTAAAGAGTTTGATGAACTCTTTCCCAAGAGTCCGTATACCGGCCCTGACGTGTACCAAACACGTGTCGCGATGGGCGGCCGATTGGATTGCGAATGAATGGTTACTTTGCCTTTTGTGGCGCGAAGTCACTATATCGTTCGTTTTTTTCGATGCGTGTGTGGTCATGCTCCATTTTTTTGGATGTCGATATGATCTCGCACCGCCTTGTATTCTATTCTTCAGCTCTAGCTATGATCAGTGCACCTTTGTTGCATGCTTCGTCTGCTTTTGCAGATGAGTTGTTACCCATCGTGGTGACGGCTTCGCGTTCTCCCGTTTCTACTCAAGATACCTTGAGCGACTTTGTAATTATTTCCCATGAAGAGATCGAGCGGGCTGGGCATTCTAGTTTGCCGGAACTCCTGCAAGCTCAGCGCGGCGTGCAGATCGATAGCTATGGGGGAAGCGGTAACCTATCTTCAGTTCATTTAAGGGGCGCTTCAAACTCACAGGCAGTCATGTTGCTAGATGGTGTGCGAATTGAGTCCTCTTCAACGGGGGGGCCTATTTTAAATTTAATCCCACTCTCTATTATTGACCATATCGAAATTGTTTTTGGATCGCAAAGCACCTTGTATGGTGCCAATGCCTTGGGTGGAGTGATTCAAATTTTCACTCAACAAGGCGGAGGGGCAACACAATGGGGTGTTTCAACTGGATATGGTAGTTTTGGAACGAGTCAAGAAAGCGCAAATATGGTTGGGGCATTGGATAGCAACAACAAGATGAAATTTAGTCTTGGCCTCACGCAAGAAAAATCCTCTGGCTTCAACACCATTGCAGCAAACAACATCAGTCTGCCCTATGGCTATCCGGTTAATTCAACCGGTTATAAGCGTATTGGTTTGAATGGAAGTTTTACATTGGATTGGACGCAACATCATCAACTTGGACTAAAGATATTGAGTAGCGCAGATCACTATCAATTTCCGGGTAGTGATGGTGACTCTTATTACTCCTTAGGTTCGCCGTATTCGAGCAGAATTAACAGTGGGGTGAATCAATTTACTTCGCTGAGTGTGTTTTCCAATGACCAAATTGCGCATGACTGGAGCAGTCAGTTTCAGATCACCAAAATATTTAACTTTAGTCAGTTGATCGACCCTTCAGCTGGTTTTTCAACGGGGAGCAATGATTCTAATAGCATGCCGGAAACGGATTTAAGTTGGCAGAATAAGATCAATGTGGGGTCAGATATTCTTCAAGTGATGATGGAGAGCAGGGTGCAATCCATTTCCACTCAGTATTCATTTGATCAAAGCGGTTGTTCAAGTCCGGCATCATGCAATTTTTATCGCAGCCGGATAAGCAACTCAATTGCCTCCTCTTATTCGCTAGAACGGGGAAGCCACCTCATGACAGTATCTATTAGAGAGGATTCCATTACAGGATTTGATGACCGGACAAATGGTGGTGTTGCGTATGGATATAAATTCGCATCAGCTTGGAAAGGGGTAGTTGATTTAAGTACGGGGTATCGCGTTCCAACATACGGAGATCTTTATTATCCCTATGGGTCAAACCCAAATCTCGTTCCTGAAGTCAGTCGTAATTCTGAGATTGGCGTCACTTACGATAGTCATTTAATGAATAGTCGTTTATTTGTATTCCAGAATATTGTGCGAAATTTTATTGAACCCAGCACAAACTCTCTGGTGAGCACGCTTGCTAAACCCATTAACTTGGGATCCGTGCGTTTAAAAGGCGCTTCATACGGCATAGATATCAAACCAGGAAAGTTTAGCTTTAGTATGGGCCTAGACTTTATAGAGGCGACTGATGAAAACACAGGTCGCGAACTTCCCAGGGTTGCTAAATTTGCTTCTAATTGGAAACTGAATTATCACGACGGCGGATTAGATTTGGGTGCAGTGATGAGCTCTGCAGGTGCAACTTATGATGATATTAAAAACACGCCTTCAACGATCAACACTCCCTGCGTGCTCTTCAATCTATACGGTAGCTATAAATTGGATAAGAACTGGAAGATATTTACCCGCTTTAACAATATCCTGAACACTCAATATCAAACAGCCTATGGCTATGCCATGCCTGGCTTCAATGGTTTCGCAGGTATTCGCTATTCCTTTGAGTAGGCAT
>CAIPTD010000163.1 GCA_903867885.1 uncultured Ferrovum sp.
AGCCTCCTGTATTACAGAAGAATTTATGGTAATACTTTTGTTAAATGAGTTCAATGTGGTCGTTCTCTAAAAAAGGGAGTGTGGTTTGATCGGGATCAGTATCCACATCAACACCTCAACGAGCCGGAATGAATAAGAGAAAAAATGGAGATCTGAAGGCGATTCTTAAGAAAGGGGGACTTACTGCGCCTCTGAGCGGGGGTCGCGTTCCAGCAATGTGGTCATGGCATGGGCGCAGGAGGAATGGCCTTCGATGACAGAAAGTACGGCGGCGCAAATGGGCATTTCTACACCCTCGCGAGTGGCGATACGGGGCAGTGCACGGGCGGTGGATACACCTTCAGCCACTTCCCCCAGCTCACTTAAGATGGCCTGCAAATCCTGACCTTTGGCTAGGCCTTGCCCTACCCGGTAGTTGCGGGAGAGGGGGGCGGTGCAGGTCAGCATTAAATCCCCTAGCCCTGCTAAGCCTAAAAAGGTTTCTGGTTTTGCCCCCATGGGTTTGCCTAAACGGCGAATCTCAGCCAAGCCGCGCGTAATCAAAGCAGCGCGTGCATTGAGACCTAGCCCCATACCATCACACATGCCTGCTGCAATAGCGATCACGTTTTTAAGCGCGCCGGCGAGCTCTACTCCGGTGGGATCGTCATTGGAGTAAATGCGTAAATGCGAGTGATGAAGCGCAGCAAGAAGCTCAGATAAAAGAGGGCCATCTTCACCCGCTAAAACCAACGCGGTAGGTTTGCCTTGCGCAACCTCACTGGCAAAACTGGGGCCAGATAGAGAAAAAACAGGAGACCCAGAGCCCAAGATTTGTTGTGCGAGTACATGCGGTAACTGCTCACTATCTTGCTCAAAGCCTTTGCAGGCAAGGATCACGGGCTTTTGATAGCCGCACGCTGCAAGTTGATCGAGCACACTGCGAATGCCTGCAACAGCAACGGAGATCACAATCAGATCAGCATGAAGAATTGCCGATTTGAAATCAGATTCAATCTCAATTTGTGCAGGCAGTGAGATGCCAGAGAGCGCATGGGGGTGGAAGCGATGATCGCGGAGCGCCGCGCAAACCTCAAGCCGGCGCGCCCAAAGCGTGACGTTGTGTCGCGCCGACAAGCTGATTGCAAGCGCCGTACCCCAGGCGCCTGCTCCTAAAATTGCGATCTGCATGAACGCTCAAGCCTTCAGTGATGCGCTTGCAATAGGCGCACCACCCATCAGCCTAGTGAGAAGTACCGTTACCGTTACTACCCACTTGGGCATTGGATTGTTGCTGGGCATACAGCGCTTCAAAATTAACAGGGTTGAGCAATACTGGGGGGAAGCCCGCACGAGTGGTCAGATCAGAAACAGTTTCACGCAAATACGGGAACAAGATGTTGGGGCAAGCCATTCCCAAAATAGCAGGAATTTCAGTCTCTGGAATGTTCACAATGCGGAACACGCCGCCTTGGGTCACTTCTACCAAGAACATCACGCGCTCACCCAGTTTGGCCGTCACAGTGACTTTAACGGTGGCATCGAAAATACCTTCAGATACATTGGCACCGCCGGTGGAGAGCTGTACTTCAATGTTCGGCGCTTCACGTTCAAGAAAAATATTGGGCGCACCCGGAATTTCTAATGAGGCGTCTTTAACGTAAATTTTTTCGATGGCAAAAACAGCTTGTTGTTCTTGTGTGCCTTGCACTTCTTCGCTCATGCTTCTTTCCTTACAGAGTTAAGCTTCGGGCTGTGTGCCTTGAAGCAGGGGAATCAGGCCACCCGCTTGGTCCAGCGCCGATAAATCATCGAAGCCGCCCACGTGGGTATTACCTATAAAAATTTGAGGAACGCTGCGTCGACCGTTGCTACGCGTCATCATCTCTTCGCGTAGGGCAGGGTCTAGATCAATTCGTCGTTTGTCGATATGTTCCACTCCGCGGGCTTTGAGCAAACGCTCGGCGGCGGTGCAGTATGGGCAGACGGCGGTGGAGAACATCTCTACGGATAGCATTGTTTGAAACCTTAACTCGTTAGTTTTTGAACGGGTAAGCCCGCTTCCAACCAGGCGGGCATCCCACCACGCAGTTGAGCAATCTCGGCAAAACCTGCCGCTTTTAGGGCGCGCATAGCAATCGCCGGGCGTGTGCCAACCAAAACCACAGGCCGTTCTTTGAATTTGCTGAGTTCTGATAGTCGGGTTTTGATCTCGGCTTCGGGGATGTGTCGTGCGCCCGGAATATGTGCCTTTTGGAAATCCCCCGATGCACGCACATCAAGCACAATGGCTCTTTTTTGATTCATCAAAAGTGTGGCTTCTAGGGTACCAATTTCGCTACCACCATTAATGAATCGATCTATGTCGGGCCATATCATCATCCCTGCGCTGATGATCATCAACACAACATAACCAAAATTTTGAGTGAGAAATTGCATGCCTGCTCCAAATCAATAACCTCCTATTCTAACAGAGGAGCAAGCAAGCATCGCAGCGCCTTGTTCGCCTCTCGGTTATAATACAAAGTTAAAGCTATTCACCTTTTTCCTTATACATCACCGACTCAATTTACGAATGAAGAAGATCGTGCTGCTGCGCCACGGCGAGAGCGTGTGGAATCAGCAAAACCGTTTTACAGGCTGGACAGATATAGATCTGACTGAGCGCGGCCGAACCGAGGCGCGTGAGGCAGGCTATCTTCTCAAACAATCCGGTTTCCGTTTTGATGTCGCGCATACCTCCTTGTTGCGTCGCGCGATTCGCACGCTATGGATTGCGCTAGAAGAAATGGACCAAATGTGGCTGCCGGTTCAGCATAGCTGGCGCTTAAATGAGCGCCACTATGGAGCCTTACAAGGGCTGAACAAAGCACAAACAGCAGATAAATTTGGTGAAGACCAAGTACAGCAATGGCGGCGCGCGTTTGATATCGCCCCGCCACCTCTGGTGAAAACCGATCCGCGCGCGATGCTGCATGATCCACGTTATGCCGCCCTTGATCCTTCACAAATACCTTTAACAGAATGTTTAAGAGATACGGTTGCCCGGGTCACTCCTTATTGGGAGGAATCCATTGCACCCCATATTCGTGAGGGCAAACAGGTCTTGATTGTGGCGCACGGCAATTCTCTGCGGGCCTTAATCAAATATCTTGATCACATTGCTGATGCAGATATTGTGGGTATCAATGTGCCAACAGGAATGCCATTGGTGTATGAGCTAGATGATGATCTTAAGCCCATCAGCAACTATTACCTTGGTGATCCAATTCGTGTTGAAGAAGCGAAATTGGCGGTTGCAGGTCAAGGGCGTATCGGGGCCTAAAGTGAAAAAAAGCATCGCGCACCTGGTTGGCGCAATGCTCTTGTTGGGAGCGTCTGCGTTTGGTGCAACCTCTGCTGAGGATCGTGCAGGGCGTGATTTAGAAGATTTGCGTAAACGCATTCAAAGTGCTCAAAAAGATCTTGCTGCTACCGAAGAGAGCCGTTCTGAAGCGGCCGACGCATTGAAGCGGTCTGAACAATCTATTAGCACGGCTACCCGAACCTTAAGAGAGTTAGGCGAGCAAGAAGCCGCAGCGCAAGCAACATTGCAATCGCTTTTAAAGGCTCAGGCAATAGAAGAAGATTCAGTGCAAAAGGGGCAAGCCCGATTGGCAGATTTATTGCGCTATCAGTATGCCAACGCTGGGCAAGATACTCTGCCGCTGCTGCTATCGGGCCAAAACCCAGAACAGAATGTGCGCGATACGGAATATTTAAAACGTATTGCTGAGGCAAGGCAGAAGGCCGTTGCCTCATTGCAACAAGACCTTGACCGGCTACAAACTCTCAAAAAAGAGGCCGAGGCTAAAGCGCACGAAATCAGCAGCATGCGCGAGGCTAGAGCGAAAGAGCGCGCTAAATTGCAGAAAGAAAGTGAGCTCCGTGCCAAGGCGGTAGCAGAGCTTTCAACAAAATTATTGGCGCAAAAGCGCAATTTGCAAACGATGGAGCGGGATGAAAAAAGGCTGACTCAACTTGTAGAGCGCATTGCCCGTGCACTTGAAGAACGCCGTAAGCAACGAGAAAAGACGCAAAAAGAAGCCCGGGAGGCAAAAGAACGGGCATCACGCGAGGCGCCTGCTGCCCCCCCATCGCCCCCTTCCGCGAATGGCACGGGTCCTCAAAAGCCGCCTCAGGTCATTGCCCGCATTGATCAAACTGCCGAAGAAGGCTACGACACCGAAGCTTTTCCTAAAATGAAGGGCAAATTGCGATTACCCGTCACTGGGGAACTTGCGAATCGATTTGGGAGTCCACGTGAAGACAGCACATTGAGTTGGCGCGGTTTATTCATTCGTACCCCGCAGGGCAGAGAAATCCATGCTGTGGCAGCCGGAAGAGTGGTTTACAGTGATTGGTTACGCGGTTTTGGTAACCTGTTGATCGTGGATCACGGTAGTGGTTATATGAGTTTGTACGGCAATGCTGAATCTTTATTTGCGCGTGTGGGCGATGTTGTGAAAGGGGGGTCGGTGGTGGCTTCTGTCGGAAATACAGGCGGGAATGCTGAGCCCGGGTTATATTTTGAACTAAGATATCAAAGCAAGCCGTTTGACCCCATGTCTTGGGCCATCAAACCTTAATATGCCTGGCCTATTTTAAGAGCCAGGTTTTCAGGAGAAAGACTTAATGAGTAGCAAAGCGCAAAAAATTGGCTTAGTGGTTTTGGGGGCGGTGGTAGGCGTATCCCTGAGCTTGAATTATTCTGCTGTTGCTGAGAAATCAGTGCAACAGCCCTTGCCTATTGAAGAGTTGCGCACACTCTCCGAGGTATTTGGCAGCATTAAGGCTAACTATGTAGAAAACGTGGATGACCGAAAGCTGATTAAAGAAGCGATCAATGGCATGGTGTCCGGCTTAGATCCTCATTCCGCATATCTAGACCAAGAAGCTTTTAAGGATTTACAGGTGGGTACGCAAGGTGAGTTTGGCGGCCTGGGTATCGAAGTAGGGATGGAAGATGGCTTGGTCAAAGTCGTCAGCCCGATTGATGACTCTCCTGCATCTCGTGCAGGTGTCAAAGCCGGTGACCTGATTACCAAGCTCGATGACACAGCCGTAAAGGGCCTGACCTTAGATGAAGCGGTCAAACGGATGCGTGGTAAGCCCGATACGCCTATCGCACTGACCATTTTGCGCAAAGGCGAAGCCAGCCCACTGGTGCTGACTTTGGTGCGTGCTGTGATTAAAGTGAAGAGCGTGCGCTTAAAACAGCTAGAACCTGGCTACGCTACGATCCGAATCAGCCAATTCCAAGAACATACGGCAGAAAACTTAGCCACTTCTATCCAGAAAGCCTATGACGATAACAAGGGCGATCTGAAAGGCTTGGTTTTAGATCTGCGCAATGACCCAGGCGGTTTGTTGACCGCGGCGGTGGGTGTTTCAGCAGCTTTCCTGCCAGCCAATGATCTGGTTGTGTACACCGATGGTCGCACAGAAGATGCCAAGATGCGGATGACGGCTACCCCTCAAAACTACCTGCATCCTGGAGCTGAAGATTATTTGGCTAAACTACCTGCCGCAGTGAAGAAACTGCCCATGGTTGTTTTGGTGAATGGTGGTTCAGCTTCGGCTTCAGAGATCGTGGCCGGTGCCTTGCAAGACCATAAGCGCGCTACCGTGATTGGTACGCAAAGCTTTGGTAAGGGTTCGGTGCAAACTATTCTGCCATTAGGTAATAACACCGCAGTTAAGCTCACAACGGCGCGCTACTTTACGCCCAGCGGGCGTTCTATCCAAGCCAAGGGTATCGTGCCTGATGTCTTAGTGCCCGAAGATCCAGCATTGAGCGTGGACGATGGAATCGGGATTCGTGAAGCCGATCTTGAACATCATCTCAGTAATCCCACGGATTCAAACAATGCATCTGCTCCCAAATCAAAAGCGCTAACGCCTGCCGAATTAAAAGAGAAAGCCCAGAAAGCAGCCGAAGTACGTGAGCGCATTATGAAAGAACGTGAAGCCAAGTTTAAAGCGGGCGAAGAGTTACCGGATTATCAACTCAATCAAGCCGTGCAATTCTTGAAGACGGGTAAGGTAGACCAAATCGCACAAGTCAAATAAGGTGATGGATGTTTGATGATGCAGGGTTGTTACGCTACAGCCGTCACATCCTGCTTGATGACATTGGTATTGAAGGGCAGGAGCGCATTGCACTTGCAAAAGTTTTAGTCATAGGGGCAGGGGGACTGGGTTCTCCTGCCTCTTTGTATTTGTGCGCGGCAGGCCTAGGGCACTTGCATTTGTGCGATCACGACACGGTAGATCTCACCAATTTGCAGCGCCAAGTCGCCCTCGCTTCAGGGGATGTGGGCCTGCAAAAAGTGGCAGCAACACAGGTGCGATTGCAAGCATTAAACCCTTTAACTCAGGTCAGCACCTATCCCTGCAAGGCCGATCCGGCATGGCTTGCCAAGATCGTTCCTGTGATGGATGTGGTGCTCGATTGCTCAGACAACTTTGCAACGCGGCATGCGGTTAATGCTGCCTGTGTCGCAGCCAAAGTGCCCTTGGTATCGGGTGCGGCGATTCGCTTTGAAGGCCAGATATCGGTTTTTGATTCCCGCTTTAACGATGCGCCCTGCTACGAGTGCTTGTTTCCGCATTCTGAACAAGCTGAAGAAGTACGTTGCGCAGAGATGGGGGTGTTTTCTCCACTAACAGGGATCATCGGGGCAATCCAAGCTGCAGAGGCTTTAAAGCTCATAGCGGGGATAGGTGAATCGTTGAGGGGCCGCTTGCAATTACTGGATGCCAAGACCTTGCGCTGGCATGAAATCAAAGTACCTAAAGACCCCGCTTGCCGAGTATGCGGTTCAACTTTTTGATTCAATCAAATCCAAAACCTTGCTGAATGCATTGCAGCGCGATGACTAGCCTAGATCGGTTTGAGTGAAGATAGGTCCCATCGGGGCTTCACGCTAAAACTTCCAGCCGAGAGATCAAGGGGCGTGCCAGCCGCCAGCCGTAAACCGGCAGCATGCGCAATCATCGCCCCATTGTCAGTACACAATCTCAGTGGAGGAAAGAAAACTTGAGCGCCCCTTTTTGAACAGCGCTCGATCAGTTTAGTCCTAAGCCTTTGATTGGCACCCACCCCACCTGCTACCACCAACTGGGTGTAGCCTGTTGAGGCCAAGGAACGCAAGGCTTTAGTGCTTAATACATCGGCAACCGCCTCTTGAAACTCAATCGCGATATGCGGGTAGTCAACAGCGGGGGCATCGCGCACCAACAAAGAAACCGCAGTTTTTAATCCGCTAAAGCTCATTTCCAAGTCATCAGAATGCAGCATGGGTCGCGGTAGCTTATAACGACCTAGCTGGCCTTGTTCAGCGAGCTTGGACAGGGCAGGGCCACCGGGATAGGGCAAGCCCATCAGTTTTGCGGTTTTATCAAAGGCCTCTCCCGCCGCATCATCAACGGTTTCGCCCAGCAGAGTGTAGTTGCCTAAAGCTTCAACCGCCATGAACTGTGTATGCCCCCCTGATACCAACAAGGCTACAAACGGCAGAGTAGGAGGTGTTTCAGCCAAAAGGGGCGAGAGCAAGTGCCCCTCTAGATGGTGAATGGGTATAGCGGGGATAGTGAGGGCCAGGGCCAGGCTTTCTGCAACAGATGCACCCACCAAAAGCGCGCCTGCTAGGCCGGGCCCCGCCGTATAGGCAATGGCATCAAGGTCTGAGAGTTGAATCTTGGCCTCAGCTAACACCTGTCGGGCAAGTGGGATAATGCGCCTGATGTGATCGCGAGAAGCCAGTTCAGGGACCACACCTCCATAGGCGTCATGCATTGCAACCTGCGAGTGCAGGGCATCCGCCAGCAGGCCTTGAAGGGTGTCATACACCGCCAGACCTGTTTCGTCGCAGGAACTCTCAATACCAAGAAGTAACATACGAAGAGTTTACCACTGGACAAGACTGAAGAATCAGACTATGATTCGCGGTTCTTCGGGAAAGCCCCGGTCTAACACTTTTAATTTCAAGACTTTATGCCAACGATTCGAGTTAAAGAAAACGAGCCCTTCGACGTAGCCCTGCGCCGCTTTAAGCGCGCTGTAGAAAAAACAGGTCTGTTGACCGAATTGCGTGCGCGTGAGTTTTACGAAAAGCCCACCGCAGAACGTAAGCGAAAACTTGCTGCTGCCGTTAAGCGTCGTTACAAGCGTTTGCGTAGTCAGATGTTACCCCCCAAGCTGTACTAGAGCCTAGATTCAACACAACGGTTGTTCAGACTGCGGCCGGCGAGTAATCGTCGGCCGAATTCTTTTGGAGGCGAGCCATGAGCATGAAACAGCGTATTACCGAAGACATGAAAAACGCCATGAAGGCCCGTGAGGCTGAGCGTCTTGGCGCTATTCGTCTTATCTTGGCAGCGGTGAAGCAAAAAGAGGTGGATGAACGCATTGAGTTAGATGATGCCGCGATCCTTGCGATCCTGGATAAAATGGTGAAGCAGCGCCGGGACTCCATCTCACAATTTGAATCGGCCGGCCGCGAAGATCTTGCTGCAATCGAAAAAGCTGAATTGGCTATTATTCAAACCTATATGCCCCAAGCCCTAACAGAGGCTGAAATTGCCGCTATGGTTGAAGCGGCGGTAGCAGAGTTAGGTGCGAGTGGCCCGCAGGATATGGCCAAGGTCATGGCTAAACTTAAACCTGAAATGGCGGGACGTGCAGACATGGGTAAGGTGTCTGGTTTGGTGAAGGCCGCGCTCAGTTAAGCCCGATTGCTCAGCGCACAACAACACGGTTAACGGAGCCCATCGTGATTCCTCGTGATTTTGTGCAGACCTTGCTCTCGCGGGTCGATATCGTGGATGTGATTCAGGGGTATATCCCTCTCAAGAAAGGGGGCGCGAACTATATGGCGCGCTGCCCCTTTCATGATGAAAAATCTGCTTCGTTTTCGGTTAGTCCTACCAAACAGTTTTATTACTGTTTTGGCTGCGGGGCCACGGGCTCAGCCCTTGGCTTTGTGATGGAATATGCAGGGATGAGCTTCCCTGAAGCGGTGAAATCTCTGGCAGAGCAAGTGGGTTTGCCGGTACCAGAAAGCCGCTCTGAACCTGATATTCCTCCCGCCCCCCCTGGTGAGTCCTTACATGACTTTTTGCAACAGGCTTGGGATTTTTATCGCAATCAACTCAAAGACCATTCTCCCGCTATTGAGTATTTAAAACACAGGGGGCTGACTGGGCAGATTGCTGCGCGTTTTGGTTTGGGATATGCGCCTGCCGGTTGGCGTGGGCTAGAAGCAGTGATGCCTCGCTACGAGCACCCAGCACTCGTGGAGTCGGGCCTGGTGATCGAAGCAGAAAACGGTAAACGTTATGATCGTTTTCGGGATCGCATTATGTTTCCAATTTTAGATGCGCGTGGCTCGGTGATTGGTTTTGGTGGACGCATCATCGATCAAGGTGAACCCAAATATTTGAACTCGCCAGAAACCCCTCTCTTTGAAAAAGGCCGCGAGCTGTATGGCTTAGTTCAAGCCAAACCTGCCATTCGCGAGAAAGGCACGGTGATTGTCGTTGAAGGCTATATGGACGTAGTTGCACTCGCTCAAAACGGGGTGGGCTATGCGGTTGCAACACTGGGAACAGCCACCACTCCGCATCATATTGAACGCTTAATAAAACTGGCTGATCGCGTGGTATTTTCTTTTGATGGCGATAAGGCTGGGCGCCGTGCCGCCCGTCGCGCATTTGAAGTCAGCTTGCCGCAACTCAAAGATGGCAAAGATGTGGGTTTTTTATTCTTGCCTGCGGAGCATGATCCAGATAGCTATATCCGCGAATTTGGCACCCCGGCCTTTGAGAAGCTGCTGTTAGAGGCCACGCCTTTATCCCGTTTTTTGATCGATGAGGTGCGAAGAGCGCATCCCGATGACTCTCCTGAAGGCAGGGCGGGTCAAGTCAATCAAGCCGTAGATTGGATTGCGCAGGTGCGCGCCCCTGCTTTGTCAATGTTGATGCGGCAATCCCTTGCTGAGTCAGCGGGATTACCCAGGTCAGATATTGATGCTTTGGTCAGTCAGGTTCGTCCTCAGGAGCTCAGTACCCCTGTTTCACGAGGCCCAAGGTTGCCCGAAGAACAAGCCGAACTGGCCGCTTTGCTAAATCCTTATGGCGAACAGGCCTATAACCCCGCCAAGGGCGCGCCAGCATCTTCTGCTGCTTGGTCTTCGCAGCCCGCTAAATCCAGGTTTGGGCGCAAGAATGCGCAAAAACCATTAGGGTTCATCGGTCGCCGAGAAACACCGGTTACGTTAGAAGAAACGCTCATCGCCTGTTTGATACAAATGCCCAGTGGGGTAGATAATCCTCATATTGATCCGGCCGATGCGGATTTAGAGGCTCCAGCTTTAGCGGCCGTGGCAGAGTTCATTCGATCCAGTGATGAGACGCCCAATGTCGCAGCATTTTTAGAGGCCTTTCGTGAAGGAGAGCAGGCTAGGGTGATTGATAGAGCGGTACGCAGAATTTTGCCTTCAATGTATGAAACCGACCCAGAAGATCTTAAAACCTTGTTGCAGGAGGGCTTAAGCCGTTTGTTGAAGGATCGCGATCAGCGTGAACTCTCTCGCTTAATTGATGCCGAATCCAAAGGACAGGCTACCGATGAAGATCGCGAGCGCCTAAGGGCGCTTTTGGCGCGTCGCCACTCCAGTCCCGCATCAGCGAGTTAGTTTTAACCCCGTGTCTTGTTTTTAACAAATTGACCCTCACTTCTGTTAGTATCGAGGGTTCGTTACTTGTATCGCAACCCTCTTCCAGGATCCTAGCCCCATGGCCAATGAGAACGCGAAATCCGAAGCCCGTTTGTCTGATGCTGAATTTCAGCGCGTAGTTGCTGAACAGCGGGTTCGTTTAAAGAATCTAATCGTACTCGGTAAAGAGCGTGGCTTCTTGACCTACGCCGAGATCAACGACCACCTGCCGGATGACATGCTCGATGCCGAGCAGATTGAAGGTGTGATCGGCACCATTAATGATATGGGCATCGCCGTCTATGACGAAGCCCCCGATAGCGAAACGCTATTGATGTCTGAAGCGCCGCCTCCTGTCGCGGACGAAGATGCCGTGGAAGAAGCTGAAGCCGCGCTTTCTACCGTTGATTCCGAGTTTGGCCGCACCACTGATCCAGTCCGTATGTACATGCGTGAAATGGGTACAGTTGAACTGCTGACTCGTGAAGGTGAAATTGAAATTGCCAAGCGCATTGAAGATGGCTTGAAGCATATGATCATGGCGATTTCCGCTTGCCCCACCACGATCGAAGAAATCTTGGAGATGGCAGATAAGGTTGAGCGGAACGAATTACGTATCGACGAAATCATTGACGGGTTGATTGATCCTGCTGAAGAAGAGCAGGCTGCCATTGCTCAAGAAATTCCTGAAGTGGAGCCTGAAGAAGACGAAGACGAAGAAACGGACGAAGAAGAAGATGCTGGTATCGCGGCAGCCAATCTTGAACAGCTCCGTCAAGATGCCTTGGCACGCTTTGACGTGATCCGTAAAGCTTACAAAAAGATTCGCAAAACGCTGAATACCAGTGGCGCAAAATCAGATGCCTACCGCAAACTGCAGGAAGCAATTTCTGGTGAGCTGATGCATATTCGCTTCTCGGCCAAGCAGGTTGAAGCTCTGTGCAATGGTTTGCGCCATTTGGTTGAACGCGTGCGCAGCCATGAACGCGAGATCATGGATCTGTGTGTGAATTCATCCGGCATGCCCCGTGCGCACTTCGTTAAAAATTTCCCTGGTAATGAGATCAATGCCCAGTGGATAGAAGACGAAGCTTCTAGCCGTAAGAACTATGCAAGCACCTTAACGCGCTTCAAGCACGCGATTATTGAGCAGCAAGAAAAGCTCTCAACCCTGCAAGATAATGTGGGCATTCCTATCAAGGATCTGAAAGAAATTGCACGCCAGATGTCTACGGGTGAAGCCCGTGCACGTCGCGCTAAGCGTGAAATGATCGAAGCTAACTTGCGTTTGGTGATCTCGATTGCTAAAAAATACACCAACCGTGGTTTGCAGTTCCTCGACTTGATTCAAGAAGGGAATATCGGCTTGATGAAAGCCGTAGACAAGTTTGAATATCGTCGTGGTTACAAGTTTTCCACCTATGCTACATGGTGGATTCGCCAAGCGATTACCCGTTCTATCGCCGATCAGGCCCGTACGATTCGTATCCCGGTGCACATGATCGAAACCATCAATAAGATGAATCGTATTTCGCGGCAGATCTTGCAGGAAACGGGTCTAGAGCCCGATCCAGCAGAATTAGCGATCCGCATGGAAATGCCGGAAGAGAAGATTCGTAAAATTCTTAAGATCAGCAAAGAGCCGATCTCTATGGAAACCCCGATTGGGGATGACGATGATTCGCATCTTGGTGATTTCATCGAAGATACGAGCACCATGGCACCGGTTGATTCTGCGATGTATGCCAATTTGCGTGAAGCCACCAAAGAAGTGTTGGATAGCTTGACCCAGCGTGAAGCAAAGGTCTTGCGCATGCGTTTTGGTATTGAGATGAACACGGATCATACCTTGGAAGAAGTGGGTAAACAGTTTGATGTGACGCGTGAGCGCATTCGCCAAATAGAAGCCAAGGCCTTGCGCAAGCTGCGTCATCCCAGCCGCTCTGAAAAACTCCGCAGCTTTGTGGATACCAACGAGAATCAGTAAGCGGGCTGCGCGATCAGGGGCTCATAGCTCAGTTGGTTAGAGCAGAGGACTCATAATCCTTTGGTCCCAGGTTCAAGTCCTGGTGGGCCCACCAAAAAGGCAAACCCTCATCAGAAATGGTGGGGGTTTTGTCATTTGAGCGTTACTTAAAGATTCGCTTACACCTTGAGATAGCAAGATCTTAAATAGGTACTGTGGGAATCGTTCTACTAAGTTCGATGCTGGGGCTAGAGGCATCAACACTGGCAGCAGGGTTCTTTCATTTACAAATAAGGCTACCTGTGGTATTAAAAAAAATTTTAGCATACCAATTACCCAAAATATTGTCTCCCTTTCCAGCGGGTTCGTTGACGCCTGAAGAGACTCGATTTAATAATTGTTTTGAGCAGTGTAAATAAAACATTGAAAAGTGTCTCTGATTAGGCTGAGACTGGAATCGATGCATGTGTGACTTTAGGTAGTCCAGATTTACGAACTTGCCATAAGTCATAGGCTGCCTGTAAAGCTAGCCAAACACTTGCACTACCTCCATTTTTCTCGCCTAACCAAGCCTCAATACGAAGAGCCATTTCTGGAGAAATTCCAGCTTTACCATTGATCACTCTAGAAAAAGCAGCACGAGTTACACCAAGCTGTTCTGAAGCTTCTGTTACGGTTAGTTCTAA
>CAIPTD010000164.1 GCA_903867885.1 uncultured Ferrovum sp.
CGATGACACGGCACCACGATGATCCAAGGGTTAGCGCCCACTGCTTGACCAACCGCACGTAAGGCTTTGGGGCGCTGAATTGCTTTAGCTAATTCGCCATAACTCACAGTTACCCCAAAGGGTACGGCTCTTAAGGCCTTCCAAACTTCTTGCTGAAAAACAGTTCCTGTTGGCTTAAGCGGAAAATCAAAGCATACCGACTGACCTGCAAAATAATTTTCAATCCTTGAAGCCAGTTCGCAAAGCAGTCTATCTTGTGGGCTTTCAATGAAATCTTCTAAGCAAGGGAGATCTGCCTGATCCTTAAAATACAGACCCACCAGCGCCCCATCCTCATTCATCGCATTGAGGTCACCCAAGGGTGTCGAAATAATCTTGAATCGCTTTTCAGGCATTGGGAGTTGTAAACCGATCAAAAAATCAAGATCCGCCAAACCAGTTATAGCCCTGATCTTCCCAATAGCCGCCCAGATACGCATTGCTGACAATGATTTCGACCACATGCTTGGGGTTCTTGTAACCCAGCTTGGTTGGAATACGAATCTTCATGGGAAAGCCATACATCGCGGGCAGCGTTTTTTCCTCAAAGGTCAAGGCCAGCAGGGTTTGCGGATGCAGTGCTGTAGGCATATCAATGCTGGTGTAGTAATCATCTGCACAGCGAAAGCCCACATAGTGTGCCGTGGTATCGGCCCCAATTCTTTGCAGGAAGGTTGCAAAGGGCACCCCTCCCCATTCCCCTATTGCACTCCAGCCCTCCACACAAATATGACGTGTAATTTGACTGGTTTGGGGCAGTAATTTTAATTGTTCTAATGTCCAAGAGCGCTTATCGTTCACGAGCCCACTCACTGCCAACTTAAATCCCTGCTCAGATACATGCCGAACCGCATCCAAACCATAGTAAGCATTGAAGGGAAAGGGATGCTTGATTTGGCTCTTTGAATACGTGGGTGCAAGTTGCGTAGGGCTAAATAAAGCGGCTTGTGCACGATCATTGAGTCGTGACATGGCTGTGAGCAAGACTTGAACCGAGGCATCATCCGTGAGCTCACATCCGGTCAATAAAGTGAGGGAACCTAAGCCGAGTAAGTGTTTACCAAAGGCACGACGCGTTATAGGCGTCAGACGTTCATTCGCTTCACGCAAAATGTCTGACTTATCTTTCAGCCAACTGGGCTGGGTAGGCCGATCTTTATTGCTGGATTCAGCTTGAGTTAAAAGTTGATCATTATTGAGTAGATCATTTTGACTCATGCTGATTTCCCTCCTTTGTTTCACTTGATCTCGCGGACTGCGCGGAACCAAAAGGCAGCATGTTGACGAGCGTGCGAGGAACCAAAGCCACCATCGTGAGGTGCGCCAGAGTAAAAAGTACCAAGTACAGCATCGCAAAAAAATGTACAACGCGACTGTTATCAAAATCTCCCATCAGTGCGCGCAATAGCGGGAACTGAACGGGCTTCCAAACGGCCAGGCCCGAACAAATAATGACTGTAGCGGCCACAATCACCGAGAGATACGCCACCTTCTGCAAGGCGTTATAAACATCCAAATTGGCATGGCTTAATCTGAAGCGAACCAGATCAAATA